>PCBO01000007.1 GCA_002730975.1 Opitutia bacterium | reverse complement strand
GTTCTTCTGTTCGCCGATGTCGTTGGCGAGGTTGTAAAGCTCGACCTTGTCGTGGTGGTAAAACTCGATGAGCTTCCAGTCGCCATCGCGAATGGAGGCGCCGGGCTTCCAAGAGGAACCATGGTAATGAGGATAATGCCAGTAGAGCGTGCGGTGGCCGGTTTCGTTGCCCTGAAGCTGACTCAGAAGACTTTGGCCGTCGGCATGAAGCTTGGGTTGCGCTGGCAATCCAGCGAGATCGAGCATGGTGGGAAAGAAATCCATGCTGACCATCGGCTTATGCGACACACTGCCAGGTTGAGTGATACCGGGGGCGCGGATGATCGTGGGCTCGCGCACGCCACCCTCGTACAGCCAGCCTTTGCTCGCGCGCAACGGCAGATTGCAGCCTGGCCCGAAGCGTTTGCCTCCGCGCGTGCTGAGACCGCCGTTATCGCTGAAGAAAATGACCACGGTATTTTGGTCGAGCTTTAGTTCATTCAGTTTACCGAGCAACGCGCCAACGCTGTCATCCACCGCCGCCACCATCGAAGCCAGTGCAGCGTTGTCCTGCCGCATGCGTGTGGAGCCCTCATGCTCCGATTGTGTGGGCGTCTCTCCGTGAAACATTTTTTCAGCCTTAGCGTTGTAATGCTCGATACGTTTTTTATACGGCTGAATGGGTGTGTGGATGTTGTAATAGGACAGATACAGAAGAAACGGCTTGGCCGCATCGCGTTGCTCAAGGAATTTAATCGACTCTTCGGTGAGCCGTTCGGTGAGGTATTCGCCGGGCTTGTTAGCCTTGAGTACGGGATTGGTCCACGGCGCGTAGTACCCACCTGGAGGCGAGCCGCGGTGGTGGCCTCCAATATTGATATCGAACCCCTGATCCTCTGGCCAATGACCTTCGTTGCCGAGATGCCATTTGCCGGCAAAAAACGTCTGGTAACCGTGCGTCTTCAATTGCTCGGCAATGGTCACCTCTCGATGCGCCAGGTTATCGCGGTCGCTCGGATGCAACAGCTTGTTGGTGGCTTGATTGGCTTGGCCGGGAATCCAGTCGGTAATGTCCACTCGCACCGGATGCCTCCCCGTTATGATACTAGCGCGCGTAGGGCTGCACACCGGACACGCCGCGTAGCCCTGCGTGAACCGCATACCGCTGGCTGCTAGGCGGTCGATATGCGGTGTTTCATGAAACTGGCTCCCATTCGCACCAATATCCGCCCAGCCCATGTCATCAACCAGAATGAACAGAAAGTTGGTTTGCTTGGCCGCTCCGGCATTCAGCCAACCACATAGAAGAGAGAGAAAAACCGAGACTCGAACGAGGGTTTGCACACGGGTACCCTACCCGTTCTCCTGCCCGCTGGCAACGACTAGAGAGCTTCAACCTATGGTATAAAGGCGGGTGACCTGACCCTAGTCGCTTTCCTCGCGCTTTAACCGAGTGCTGGTGGTCACATCGTTTACCGTCGCCCTGAGTATGTGATCATCCGGAAACTGCACGTCACTTTGAAAGACCACCACGCGATCGACAGGCAAAGGATGAGGTGCTAGTCCAATTTCTCTTTTTCGTAATCGCTAGGTAACACCCAGCCAGTGCGGATTTTTTCGCCGCGCTGATATTTCTCGTAGAATTGATCCCACATATCCGATGCAAATCCGTATTTCTCAAATACATCGCCTCGGCCGAACATCCGCGGGTCGCCCTGTTTTTTGAGCTCGGCAAAGAGCTGTTTTTTCAAGGACGCCTTAAGCGCGGCTTGCGCCTTGGTCCCAGCCAGATCCTTAACGCAATCGCGATCAGTCTTCACATTATACAGTTCTTCCACGGGTCGTTTGCCAAAATTGAGCTGCCAATACTTATAGTTCCCCTCTCGACGCTGGTTGAGTAATAGCGTTTTGATGGGGCTGGCGTCGGTGTTCAGGTAGCCGGTTTCCGGGTTCCCTACCGGCCAGCGGCCCGGCTCGAAATTGTGCAGGTACAAATGGTCGCCCTTGCGGATGCCACGAATGGGGTAGCCGTGATTGTTCGGTCGGCCGACATCGTGACGTTCCTTGCCCAGTACCACGTGATCACGTGAGGCAATCACCTGACCGGATTGGGGGGAACCAAAAATATCAAACAAACTCCGGCCGCTCATCGGCTGCATAATCGGCGCGATCTTTTTCACGCCGGCAGCCTGCAAAAAGGTTGGCGCCAAATCAGTGAAATTTACAAAATCAACCACCGTGCGATTGCGGCCCTGAATGCCTTTCGGCCAGCGGATGGCCAGAGGAATGTGGTTCGAGTAATCATACGCCTGCCCTTTGCAGCGTGGAAAAGGCATGCCGTGATCGCTGGTGGCGACGATCAGAGTGTTGTCTAATTGTCCGGCCTTTTCGAGTGCGGCCAGAATGCGGCCGAGGTGCATGTCGTAATGTTCAACTTCGACGGCGTAATCCAGCATGTCCCCGCGTGTCTCGGCATTATCCGGCCAAAAGGTAGGGACATGGTCGATGTCGCTAAATTTTTTGCCCATTCGTAGGCCTACACCCTTTTCATATCCCCGGTGGGGTTCACTGGTTCCAAACCAAAAAAACCATGGCTTTCCCTCTGGAGTGTGGGCAAGAAAATCAGCGAAATTACCTGAGTAATCATTATTGGAAATGGCCCGTGCGGGTGGTTTTAGTTTTTTGGCAGACCACACCTTGCCTGTGATATCTCGCCTCTTACCAGTGGTATCATTGGCAGTGCCAGGACCCCATCCCTTACCGGTATAACCTGTGATGTAACCATTTGCGGCCAACACCTCCACATAGCTTCCAAACTTAGACGGAAATATGTTCTGATGATTAGCGGCCTCCTCCAGCTGCCATGAGTAGCGACCAGTTAAAATAATGGCGCGAGAGGGGGCGCACTTTGCATTAGGAGTGAAGGCGCGAGTAAAGAGAATGCCTTCACGAGCCACTCGATCGAATGAGGGGGTTTCCACCCATTTTGAGCCATAAGCACTAGCGTCGCCGTAGCCCCAATCATCAGCAATAGCAAAGAGAATATTGGGCGCCTTGGCGTGGGTTTCATTTGAACCACATAGAACACCGAGAAACACCGAGAGAAAACAAAACACAGATCGCATGCGTTCGTGATACGATAATTCGCCGGGTTTGCCAACGCCGATTCAAGCTCAAGCAGGGCCACGGCTGCGCCTGCAATTTCGAAAAAACTATTTCCCCGGAAAAGCTTTGGGTGGGGCGGCGATGGCTTTGGGGAGTTTGCCAGTGAGCGAGCGCAGGAAGGCGACTATGTCCGCGCGGTCTTCCTTGGACAAATCCTTGCCCAACTGATGCGCGGCCATGCGTTGCACTGCGTCCTCCAGCTTCTCCGATGATCCATCATGGAAGTACGGGCCAGTCTTGGCGATGTTCCGCAGACTCGGCACCTTAAAAAACATTTTGTCCGCCTCTTTCTTGGTCAGATCAAACCGTCCCTGATCTTTTTGGTTTGGCCACGGCTTCTGCAGACCCAGTTTTTGGTAGGCATTGCCGCCGAGCAAATTGCCGGTGTGACAGGCCACACAACCAACCGACACAAACTTCTTCAGGCCAAGGATTTCAGGCTCTTTGAGTGCCTTTTCCTCGCCGGCAAGCAGCTTGTCAAATCGACCGGGTGTCACGAAAAGCCGTTCGTAAGCCCCAATCGCTTTGCCTACGTTATCGTAGGTAATCGCAGGTTTGGATTTTGGAAATGCTTTTGCGAAGAGAGCTTCGTAGCCGTCAATTTTTCCGAGTTTAGCCACAACGGCCTCCGCTGATGGCATCGCCATCTCCCCACCGGCAAGAATTGGCCCCTTAGCTTGCTCCTCAACCGTGGGTGCTCGACCATCCCAAAATTGGGAGATATGCATGAAAGCATTAAAACTAGTCGGAGAATTACGCCCGGTCAGATGGTTTTCAAAACCAATTGAAAATTTCTCACCATCCACACCGTAACCCGTTGTGCTATGACAAGAGTTACAAGAAATACTGTTATCTCTACTCAAGCGTTTTTCATGATAAAGTGTACGTCCTAATTCTACCTGTGCGCGCAGAAGGTCATCCTTGGGCAGTTTTAGTGCTTTTAGTGGTTTACCAAATACAGGCAAAATAGCTTTTGTTGCCTCATCAGCTCTCAAGGAGACCGAAGCAATGCTGTTAACCACGAAAATAATGGAAAGAATGTGCACTCTCATGTGGGAAAAAAGATACCGAAATTAGACCAGCGGTCAACCGCATCCGTCTTGAATCTTGAAACATTTTAACACTACTTTCTGACCGCTGCATTTGACTGAGGAAAAATCACAACTCAATCGCGTAATAGGACTTCCAGGCGCAGTGATGCTAGGACTAGGTTCGATCATTGGTACCGGCGTATTCATAAGCCTCGGCATCGGAGCGAGCATCGCCGGAACGATGATCTTACCCGCCATCGGCTTAGCCGGTCTGGTCGCCTTGTGCAACGGCCTAAGTAGTGCGCAGCTTGCGGCTAACCACCCGGTCAGTGGGGGTACTTATGAATATGGTCACCGATGGCTGAATCCTTCACTGGGTTTTGTCGCCGGATGGATGTTTCTCTGCGCGAAATCGGCCTCTGCCGCAACGGCCGCACTGGGCTTTGCTTTGTACCTCAATCCGGAGAATTCACTACCGATAGCCCTGGCTATCGTGTGGGTCATTACCGCCATCACGCTTCTTGGAATACAACGAACCAACACCATAAACATTTTAATTGTCGGCGCAGTACTGCTGTCACTCATCGCTTTTGTGGTCTTTGGAGCACCAGCCATAAGCGCCAACCCGCAAAATTGGCAATCGGCCCTTGATGGCGAAAACTTAAAAAATTTACTCCCGGCAACGGCTCTGATGTTTGTGGCCTTCACTGGTTATGGTCGCATAGCAACGTTGGGTGAGGAAGTCACCGAACCGCGCCGCACCATACCCAGAGCGATCATTGCCACACTGGTGACCACTACTGTGATTTATATAGTCGTTACGTGGGTGGCTTTAGCCAATGCCGGCAATCAATTCAGTTCACTGGCTCTCATCGCTCAAACCTTCAGCGGTCCTAGCCTTGTAAAAGTACTGACTGCCGGTGCCATCATTGCCATGGCAAGTGTACTGCTCAACTTAGTGCTCGGACTTTCGCGGGTGGTGCTCGCCATGGGCCGACGCTGTGATTTACCCAAGACCACTGCGCGCATCACCGACTCCACCAAAGTACCCGCGGTGGCAACGATCGTCGTGGGTTGCCTGATCACTGGATTGGTTTATGTGGGTGATATGAAACTCACCTGGAGCTTCAGCGCTTTCACAGTGCTCGTGTATTACGCACTCACTAATCTCTGTGCCATCCGGCTAAAGATTGAAGAAAGGCTATATCCTAGTTGGGTATCCTACATAGGCCTATTTGCATGCTTGTGCCTCGCTGTTTTTGTAGAATGGCGTATAATACTAGCCGGCCTGAGCTTAATTGCCTTGGGATTAGCTTTGCGGTGGTTGTTTGTTAAACGGAGCTAAACCCATTCACTAATGACTTCATCCTCGGGCATTTAACCTCTGCTTTTAAAGCTGAATCCCCTAAGCCTCGGTCAACGCAGCCAAAATACTAAACCAACAAATTCCATCTATGAAACCACGAGTTCAATTAGCCGATTCCGAATTTTCTGGAGGTTTATTATCTTTAGCCGAGCATGACGGTTCTTATTCTATTTCTCTGGATGGAAAGGAGTTAATGAATTCGCGCGCCAACGCTTCAGAACTTCTGCTAGGCAGCCTGGGCGTCGAACGATTAAACAACGAAGGTGAAGAGAGAATCCTAATTGGAGGTCTTGGGCTGGGTTTTACGTTAAAAGCAGTCCTAGAATCGGTTGGGAATAAAGCATCAATTGAAGTGGCCGAAATAATCCCAGAAGTCATTGAGTGGAACCAAACCTATCTTAAAAATTTAAATGGTTCATTCCTTGATCACCCACAGGTAGAAATTCGAAAGATGGACGTAAATCACCTGATCCGACAGGCCAACCCCAATACCTATGACTCAATCTTACTGGACGTTGATAATGGGCCTAATGCCATGGTGGCAGAGACCAATTCCTCTCTCTACTCACAAAAAGGTATTCGATCCATATGCAAAGCACTGAAGAAAGATGGCCGTTTGTTAGTTTGGTCGGCAGGACCTGATCAAGGATTTGAGAAACGTTTAATTCGAGCCGGATTACAGGTAGAAATAATTCGCGCTAAAGCCCATCCGGGAGCCAAAAGTCCATCCCATTTCCTCTTCAAAGCTGACTGCTCACAATAACAACTAAGGAGAAGACGGAAAAATCTGAATCCGTCTGTACCATCAAATAAGCAAAGACTTTAATACGCCAGTGCTGTCAGCAAAGCGTTCAGGCTTGAGACCAAGAGCCTGCATTTGGGTCAGCCAAAGGTTGGCGAGCGGTAGACCCTGCTTCGGGTTTACATATTTACCGTTCACCTTAGCCACCGGCCCAGTGGTTTCAGAAAGGTTGAGATGCCTGCCGGCCTTAAGACCCCCACCGCCACTACCGGCTACAATGACGGGCAACGCACTGTACTGGTGCGTAGCGCCGTCGCCGAGACCAGAGCCGTAGGTGAAGATGGTGTTGTCCAGCAGGGAGGTGCCGTTAGCTTCCTCAATGGCATCCATCTTTTCCAGCAGATAGGCAAACTGCTGCATATGGAAATGGTCCACCTTCTCTAGGTCCGCAATGAACTTACCCTGATTGTGGGACATTTGGTGGTGACTACGCGGCTTGTCGAAGAGACTCTCGTAAAGGTAAGGCGTATCCCAGCGCTCGGGGCCAATCATCATGCTAGCCACATTGGTGAGGCCGGTCTGCAACGCCACCACCATCAGATCACCCATCAGGCGGATGTATTCGCCGCGCGGCAAATGCGCATCAGCAGGCTCCTCAAGCTTTACCTTCTTGAGTTCATTCTTCATGTGCTCAAGTCGGTCCACCTGCACTTCGATGGTNCGGATCGATTCAAAATATTCGTTAAATTTNTGCTGATCTGAGTAACCCAAAGAATGTTTNAGCGAACGCGCATCCTCGAGTACCAGGTCNGTGATATTGCGATAGGCTTGCAATTCNCGAGTACCAAAGAGCCGACGGTANGTCTTGCGCGGATCGCGCATACTCGGAGCCACGTGCTCTGTNCCGTACCACGAAATNTTATCAAANTGGATGGATTCCTTGTTATCCTTATGACTATTAGTACTGAACTCTAGTGTACGGAACGGTGTCTCCTGCCCCAATTGCTCGGCAATGATGTGATCGAGAGTGCGCGACTGTGGGTAAGGCGATCGCTTCACGCTGTAGGGAGCAGCACTCGTCAAAAAACAAGAGGCGCACTGTGCGTGCACATCGGTCCCGGGCTGAAAATCACGATCTAACCCAGTGATCAGTGTAACCTTGTCCTTTATCTTAGCCAATGGTTGCAGCGTGGGCGTAAGTTCGAGCGGATGGATTCCCACCTTCAAGTTCGCGGTCTTGAAGGTCGACTGTTTGTTGCTGCCAAACTTGGGAGTAATTTGATCTCCTTCCCCGGGAAAAAACGAACGCCGTACCACGCCGATTGGCACATAAAAGAACGCTGCGCGGCGGGCCGGTTTCTGGGTTGCCGCTAACCCCAGGCTCTCCAACCACGGTAAGGCCAAGGCCGAGCCGCCGAGTCCTTGCAAAAATGCGCGCCGAGATTTGTGCGTCATAGCGATTTATTTATCGGATTTCATCGGCGTTGCCGAGGCTGTTTTTGCGTTAGGTCGGCTAAGGAAGGGAGCACTCTGCACCACTTCATGTAAAACCGTATGTAATCGATAACCATCAGCCACTACACGCTCAGTCATAAGATCTACTGCCAGCGTGTCTCCCGGCGTCAAGGGGCGCCCCAGTGCGTAGGAAAGAATATGCTCGGCAAAAGCGCGAGTGAAACGGTTCTTTTCAGCGAGGATTGCATCTTTAAACTCCACTACGTTTTTAAACTTATGCTTTCGAAAGAGTTGACCGGAGGAATCTACTTCTCGGCCATTATGATAAGTGTTACGCCACCGGCCAACGGGATCGAAGTTTTCCAATGCGAACCCTAGAGGGTCGAGCTTCTCATGGCAGCCAGCGCAATCGGCTCGTTCACGGTGGACGGCAAAGCGCTCACGTAATGTTAAGTGTTCCTCTGACTCTTTCGGTTTCTCCAAGGGTGGCACATCCGCGGGAGGTGGCTTTGGCGGTGCATTGAAAATCACGCTGGTCACCCAAGCACCTCGCGTAATCGGCTTGGTTTCATCCGGGCCAGAGGTCATCGTAAGCATCGCAGCCGTGGTCATCACTCCACCTTGTCGGCGATCGGGCACTTGCTGCCGCTTGAACTGCATGGCACCGGGTCCCCCGACCTTGCCGGCTGGATCTTCTCCGTACCACTTACGTAATCGGCCCGACCGGAAGGTGTAATTTGAATCAATGAATTCCAAAACCGACCGATTCTCAATCAGCACCGTTTCAAAAAGCAACAACGGCTCCATCATCATGTCCATCGTCGTACGATAATCGGGCGCCGAGAAATAAAAATCAGGGAACTTCTCTTTGTCCGGCACAGACGAAATAATGTTGTCCAGTTGCAACCACTGTGAGGGGAAGCTGTCACAAAAGCGCTTAAGTTTTGGATCCGCCAGCATGCGGTTGACCTGTAAACGAAGCACGTCTGGTTTTCCAAGCGAACCTTCACTGGCCAACCGCAAGAGTTCGTCATCGGGAATACTACCCCAAAAGAGAAATGACAAACGTGAGGCGAGATCGTACCCATCCAGCGGTTCCGGTTCCTTGCTCGTTGCGGGCTGATCGTACAGATATAGGAACTTCGGCGAAGACAACACAGCCGAAACCACCTCTTTCATTGCATCGGAAAACTCCATTCCTGCATCCAACTGCGCGTGAACGTAATTCGTATAGCGTTCCACCAACGCCTTTGGTGCCGGCCGACGGAATGCGCGCTTTATAAAAGGCTCCAATCGCAAAGGCACAACAGCTTTGTTTGCCTTCAAATCGGAGTCGGTGGGTGGCAGGAAAAAGGTATTCCAAATACCGACTGTTCGCGGGCCGAAATTCTGACTCTGTACAATACGACGACTGAGTTTAAAAAAAGATTCCAAAAGAAACGGAGAAAGCGACAGATGATCAGCGCGATTATCGAATCCATGCTCGGCACGCGGATCTTGAGGGAAAGGTCCCACACCTGCCAACCGCGGCTCAATCAGTCCAGATTTCCCCAAAGGCCGACTACTCACCGTCACCACGTCGGGCATCTTAGGAGGTTTCGCCGCCAGAGCCTTGGCGAAATATCCACTGCGATCGCGCATCATTTTTTCAGGCAAGGGGAATGCCGACACCTTCAACTGCAACAAATCTTGAACCGCGTTGTTGTACTGCAGTCGGTTCATTCGGCGAATGGGCGTGGCGGCAAATCCGGTATCCTTCGCTAACGCCGTCCGGAGTAATTCGCGCAATTCTACGACCACCGCTTCCCGCTGTTGGTCATTCAATTCAGGCTCCGATTCAGGAGGCATCTCCTGGGCCTCCAGAACATCGATGATCGTCTCTAGTCGCTCCAAATCCGCCGTCAATGACACTGCCGAATTCAACTTCAATAAATCCAACTTACCTTTAACCTTACCTCCCTTTCCATGGCACTCCACACACCGCGCCTTGAATAGGACCACTGCCGCCAGTTCCTCCGTAGCTCGAACTGATAAGCCTATCAAGAAAAGGCAAACTGTGATCCAAAACCGCATCGAATTCATCGTCTCATCTAAGCAGGTTTGCCTCAACTACCCTCGTAAATCATCCTCTTCTGTTTGTGCTGCTAACTCTCTTGCCTTTCTTGCGGCAATGAAGGATCGAATGCACAATCCTACAAAGATGACGCACAGGATGAGAGTCACTACTTTTGAAATGAAAGCAGCTTGTGGTTGCCCTTCCTTAAAAAGAACAGGGACAACCCCAATGGCCCCCAAAAGACCAAAGAGCACGGCAATATGCATGGCCATCATTCGACGGCTTTCATTAGCTGCCACCAATCCGCAAATTAGGATAACGATACCGAAGGCTGCAGGGATAAGTGCTGTTTTTTGTTCCGACCCAGTACCCAAATAACCAGCCAATCCTGTTATAATCAGTAATGCTCCAAAAAGAATCGTAGTCTTGTACATGATCATTCTGATAATCTCTATGGATTCGCTTTAAGAGAGTCAATTCAATCTGACCGATATCGTTAGGCTTTATTTGTTATTAAGCTGATTTGAATTCTCTAGCGTTGCCCTTTACCCTAACGTCCTAACATTAAGGCTAAAATGAATCCTTGGATCTTGTTGGTAGGTTTAATCCTTTTTGGCACAGGCTGCCAAACGATCACCTATTATACCCAGGCCGCCCGCGGACAGTTGCAGATTACTTCCGGCCAAGAGGAAATATTCGACTTGATAAATGATCCAACTAAGCCAGAGAAAATCCGCCAACAACTGAACCTAGTTTCGGACTTGCGAGCTTTTGCCAAAGCAAACCTAGAAGTAGATCCAAAAGACAATTATCGGCACTACCGGGATTTAAACCGGAAATACGTATTATGGGTTGTTTACGCCGCTCCCAAATTTAGCACTGAACTAAAATCCTGGTGGTATCCGATAGCCGGAAAGATGACGTATCGGGGATTTTTTAATGAAACCGATGCACGATCGTTTGCCTCGAAAATGCAAGACGAAGGCATGGACGTTCACATTGGAGGGACTCCAGCATATTCAACCTTAGGTTGGTTTGATGATCCGGTACTTAATACCTTTATTAACTATCGAGAGGAAGATTTGGCTGATCTTATTTTCCATGAACTAGCACACCATCATCTTTTTGTGAAAGGAGACACGACTTTCAATGAAAGCTTTGCGACTGCTTTTGCACAAATTGGAGTCACAGAATGGGCCAAAGCCAAACAAAACCCTCAGGCGCTAGAAGATTATCTGGCTAGGCGCCAAACGAAGGGCATGGTGAACCAACTGTACGTTCAAAAGAAAATTGAGCTAAAGGCGATCTATGAATCACTTGAAACGGAGGAGGAAAAACGAGAAGCCAAAGAGCAGTTCATAGCCGAGTTCAGGCAACAACTGAATGACATGAGTCTCAGCGATCCACGACTTTCAAAATTAGCCATTCTCGCCAAGACACCGATTAATAATGCCGTTCTTGGCGCTCGATCAGCCTATCACGAATATGTTCCAGCCTTTCACCAATTATACCAAGAAAGCAATCAAGACATCGGCCTTTTCCTTGAAGTAATAGACACCATTTCGAAGCAAAGCAGACTAGAACGTGATGCCTTACTTGATAAGTATGTCTCAAAATATGAAGCGCTGACAGAAAAGCTTGGGACCAACTGACTTGGACAGTTTGGTTATTACCATTACTATTCGCGAACCAATTAAATATTGAGCAGATCCCCAAATGGGATCCGGTGCATCTTAAGCTAAAACTATGCCTGATATCGTGGGACAATTGGTGGATATCCACCTGTACCAAAAAACCCAATTCTCTGCCTTCGGCGGCCAGTACTGGTTTTTGTTAGAATCTGTAGTATTAGGCCTCATCCTCTGTTTTCGTCTTATCCCCTTCACCACCGATCTAATGGTTAATGCCTCAGCGGGGTTAGCGGCTAAGTATTTCGGGAACAAGAGTCGCACCCTGGTGATTAACGCCAGCACTAACAACCCCGAATTAGTAAATATGGTGGCAGCTTTTTGCATGCGGAAAGCTGGCGGTGTAGCCAACCCGCTTGGGTCTAATTTGGCCAATATTTACCTGATGTACCTTGTCGCACCGCTTTACGTAATGTTGAGATGGAAACTCAAGGGGAAAACTGATCAATTACAAAGGTTCAAAGCGTTGATTCGGACTGAACGCAAATTAATTTACCAGCACCTAGGCATGGCGTTGTTGATGTTCGCCTTTTCCATTGCCGGCTTTTGGGTGCTCACGGCTAGCCACCCATTTGGCGGGCTTACTGAAGAGGTCCAAATCCAACCTGGCTCATTCCTCATCGCGGCCGCCATCGTATGCGTTATCGGTATTATCGCCTTCCAATACTGGAATAAACGCCTTCAGGAACGAGATCCGGAGCTCTTCGAAGCTATCGATGATGAGGAACACACAGAAAGTTGGGGGCAATTCATTGGTGGCACCGTTGGCTTGGTCCTTAGTTCGTTTGCCGTAAACTGGCTGTTCCTGGCATGGGCCCAAATTTATCAGGCCAGCCTAACAATTTTTTTAGGCGCAGCTATTTTTACCGGTCTCCACTATTTTATCGGTGCCCTGATTACTTCTCTGCCCGAAATGAATGTGGCCGTAAAGGGCTATTCTAAAATAACCCGTGCTGACCTGAACACCGCCCTCAGTGCCGCCAGTGTCTCCAACATGACTAACCTCGCCATCGCCGCGCTAGGCATTCTCCTAATCATCTTACTCAAATCCATAGGCTTAGAACTAGGACTCTAGCGGTTCCAATTGAGTCATGAATGAATACCTCACACAGTTACCGTCCACTGACCCAGCTCAAATCCTACGTTATCGCGATCGCCAATACGCAGCGGAGCTATTGGCAACGGCGATTGTGCATCTCGATTTGTTTTCCTGGCTGAAGGACAATGCCGGCGTCCGTACGGACGCGTTGCGGGCGCACTTTGATTTTGCCGAACGTCCGACGGATGTGCTGTTAACCTTGTGCCGAGCCAACGGGTTGATCATCACGCAGGAGGATCGACATTCGCTCACGCCGTTGGCCGGGGAGTTTTTGTGCGGCGACTCGGCCTGGAATTTGCGGCCGTATTACACGCCGATTCAGGATACCCAAATCACGCANGATTTCCTCACGGTCCTNCGCTCGGGNAAGCCAGCCAATTGGCAGGCGCAGGATGACGGNAGTGATTGGCATACCTCGATGCTGGATGAGGACTTTGCGCGCGGCTTCACGGAGCTAATGAACTGCCGCGGGTTNGCCTTTGGCCAGAAACTGGCCGCGGNGCTGGAGCCGNAATTGGCTGGCAAAAAACGNCTGCTCGATGTCGGNGGCGGCTCGGGGNTTTACGCCAGCACGCTNCTNGCCGCCCAACCGCAAATGACCGGAGCCGTGCTCGAGCAGTCGCCCGTNGACGCCATTGCCCGCGAGGAAATCGCCCAGCATGGTTTGGCCGATCGACTGGAGGTGCTCACGGCCAATATGTTTGAGGACGATTGGCCGGTGTGCGATGTGCTGCTGCTTTCCAATCTGCTGCACGATTGGGATTTCCCCGAGGTGCGCACGCTCTGCGCCAAGGCCGCAGCAGCTCTGGAGAGCGGCGGGCTCTTGATCATTCATGAGGCGTTTATTCACGACGACAAAACCGGACCGCTGCCGGTGGCGGAATATTCCGCGTTGCTGATGAACATTTGCCAAGGCAAATGCTACACACCCGCGGAGTATGGCTCAGTGCTGACGGAGCTGGACTTCGAGGTGGGCGATTATCACGATACGATTGCCGATCGCGGGTTTATGACGTCGGTGAAGCGATGAGGTTTATTGGGCAAGGTGGAACTTGCCCCTCCCTCCACCACGCGGCACACTGGCGGGGTAATGCGATCCATTTTATTTTTCATTCTAATCACCGGCACGCTGGCCGCGGAGGATTTGGCCAAACTGCCCGTGTTGTTTACGGAAGATTTCGAGAAAGGCCACGGGCGTTGGGAGACGACGGATGCCGAGTCATGGACGCATCGCAAGGTGGAGGGCAATGCAGTGTTCGGCATCAACCGCCGCAACAGCAACTACCAACCCAAGGTGCGGAGTCCCCGGCACATTGCGCTCATCAAGAATGTACAGGTGGCGGATTTCGTTCTGACCTTTCGCGTAAAGAGCACCAAGGATACCGGCGGACATCGCGATTGCTGCATATTCTTCAATTGGCAGGATCCACAGAATTTTTACTACGTGCACCTTGGCGCGCGTCCGGACCCGCATAGTGGACAAATCATGATTGTCAAAAACTCCCCCCGCAAGGCGATAACCACGAACAAAAATCTGACGCCATGGAAGAACGATACTTGGCACAAAGTGAAGCTAGTGCGCGACTCGAAGGCCGGCACGATCGCCGTTTATTTTGACGATCTGACCAAGCCGCACATGCGGGTGAGCGACAAGACCTTCGGTAAAGGCCGCATCGGCATCGGATCGTTTGATGACATGAACGACTTCGATGACATCCAACTGCGGGGACGCTAAGAGTTGCCGCGCAAAAAATAAGGCGGCGGGATTGTCTGCGTCCCGGTTTGCGGGCATAGTCCCCGGCATGTTTTCACGGTTATATTGCCTGATGACAGGCTGGGTCTTGGTGTTGGGACCGACCCATGCCGCTTCACCGGAAATTCCCAAAGCCCTGCGCCCCAACGTAGTACTGATCTTTGTCGACGACCTCGGCTATGGGGACCTCACCTGTTACGGCAACACCAAGATCAAAACACCGCATCTCGACCGGTTGGCAAAAGAGGGTCAGCGTTGGACGAGTTTTTATTCTTCCGGTTCCACCTGTGTGCCCAGCCGCACGGGTCTGATGAGCGGCCGGCATCCGGCGTTGGTCGGTTCTCAAAAATTGGCAGCCGCCCCGGAAAAGCTGCTGCCGGTGATGTTTAAAAGGCAGGGCTACGCCACGGCTATTCTCGGTAAATGGCATCTGGCCGGTTATCCCAAGGATTTCACCCAGAGCCCCATGCACCCGCTGGAGTGCGGCTTCGATTATCACTTCGGCACGCCCGGCAGCAACGATGTGCCGGCGCCGCCAGGCAAACGCCAGACGCGCGAGGTGTTTGACCATTGCACCAAGTTCAGCTTTCCCGTGCCGCTCATTCGCGGCCGCAAGGTGGTGGAGCATCCGACCAATCAGGAACTGCTCACGCGCCGCTACACGGCAGAGGCTGTGGAATGGATTCGCACTCCGCGGGACAAGCCGTTCTTCCTGTACCTCGCGCACAACATGCCGCACGCGCCGATCTTCGCGTCCAAACAATTTCAGGGCAGCAGCGACGGCGGCCGGTACGGGGATGTGATCGAGGAAATCGACTGGTCCGTCGGCCGGGTCATGGCGGCCCTCAAGCTGGCCAAGCTTGATACCAACACACTCGTCATCTTCACCAGTGACAATGGCCCTTGGAGCATGTTCGGCCCGCACGGGGGCACGGCCGGACCATTGCGCGGCGAGAAAGGTACTTCTTGGGAAGGCGGCTATCGCGTGCCAGGCATCTTTCATTGGCCCGGCAAAATCAAACCAGCCACAGTGCCCGGCATGGCAGCTAATCTCGACCTGTACGCCACCTTTGCCACGCTCACCGGCGGCCAGCAGCCACAAGAGCTGCCCGGATATCGGTCTCTTGATCTCACCGAGACGTTGTTAAACGGCAAGGCCAGCCCACGAACACAATGGCTCTTTTCGGGGAGCGCAAAGGCATTCCGCTCGGGGGATTATAAGATCCACCTCAGCACCAAGGATCGTTCCTCTCATCCAGACACCCGCCAACGTGAGCCCGCCATCCAGCACGCGACCCCGCTTCTCTTCAACCTTAGCCGTGATCTGGGCGAACGCACTGATCTGTCCGCCCGCCATCCGGAGATCATCCAGCGGCTGCAAACCGAATTGAAAAAGTTTTAAATCATCATGAACGCACAAGAACTACACGTTATTCAGGCACTGGAAAAAGCCGGCGCAACCGAACATCTAACTGATCGCGAGAAACACCTCATCGGCCTCGCCGTTACCATCACGCGCGGCTGCGGTTTTTGCACTGGCGGCCGCACAGAAAAGGCACTGACCGACGGTGTGTCGCAGGAAACCCTGCAAGCCACCACCGATCTGGTCGCCGCCGTAAACGCCGGTGTTGCTGTACGCACGATGCTACTCGGGATGGACGGGCTAAAGTGCGACGGCCCGGAATGCGCTTAAAAAAGTTTCATCAGGCAACTGGGATTTGTTTCCGCCATTGTTCCGGAGCTGTCGCCGGCAAGTTTATCTGCGGCCACACTTCGCGTCATAGATTTATGAAACAACCATGAAAATCATTGTTTCTCTGATTCTCCTACTTACCTCATGGAGCCTTACGGCGGCGACTCAGCCGAATGTTGTCATCATGCTCGCCGACGATTTAGGTGCCGGTGACCTCAGTTGCTATGGCAGTCCGGAAAATAAAACACCTCATCTAGATCAACTGGCCAAAGATGGCCTGCAATTTAGTGATTTCTACGCGGCCAGCGCGGTGTGTTCGCCATCGCGAGCAGCCTTACAGACAGGCAGGTTTTCCGTGCGCGCCGGGGTCTACAGCTGGGTAGCCACTTCGCAAAATATGCATTTACGAGTTGAGGAAACCACGATCGCCGAACTCCTCAAAGCCGGCGGCTACGCCACGGCACACGTGGGCAAATGGCATCTCGGCTACGGGCTTGCTGATGACGTTTCTGGCCCCGACCCTGGAGATCACGGCTACGACCATTGGCTTGCAACGGGCAACAACGCCCAGCCTTCGCACCACAACCCAAATAATTTTGTCCGCAACGGCAAAGCACTTGGAGAGATCAAGGGTTACTCCTGTCAAATCGTTGCCGATGAAGCCATCAAATGGCTCGATCAGCATCGCAATAAAAAGAAACCGTTTTTCCTCAACATCTGCTTTCACGAACCTCATCAACGCGTGGCATCGCCGCCCGAGTTGACCACCCGCCATCCCGGCGTGAAGCAACCCGAGTATTACGGCTGTGTTGAAAACATGGACGATGCCGCTGGACGCATCCTCAAAAAGCTGAATGCCCTCGGCGTGGCGGACAATACACTGGTCATTTTCACTTCTGATAATGGCAGCTATCGCACCGACCGTGCCAACAACCGAAACCTCAAGGGTCGCAAAACCCAACTCTGGGAAGGCGGTATCCGCGCGCCGGGTATCATCCGCTGGCCCGGCAGGATCAAACCCGGCACACGCAGCGATGTTCCCGCCGGGCTTGTCGATCTCTTGCCCACCGCCTGTGCCGCGGCAGGAGTCCCGTTACCCAAGAATGTCACACTCGATGGCACAAACCTACTGCCCTTATTTGCCACCGGTAAACTTGTCCGCCCCAAGCCACTTTATTGGTTTTACAATCCCTCGCGCCCAGTCTGTGTCATTCGCGATGGCGACTGGTGTCTGCTCGCTGATCCGGAAATTCACCTACCCCGCCAAAACATGTTTCTGGAACGGTTCATTGGCGACATCAAGAAGACCGGTTTTAAAAACTACCGTCTGCATAACCTTCGCACCGACGCTGCCCAAGAGATCGACCTTTCTCAAAAGGAACCCGAACGTTTCGCCAAAATGAAAGGGCAAATGCTGAAGCTGCACCGTGATGTGATGGACGAAGCGTTCGACTGGCGGAGCTTGAAATAGGTCACTTCCGCCCGCGCACTTTCCAGTTCGGATCGGGCGTGTGCATTTTTCCCATGAGATTGGCCGCGTGCCGGGCGAGGTCTGGGCGGCGCTTGGCGTAGTTATTTTTTTCGCCGGCATCATTGGACATGTCATAGAGCTCAATCGGCCCGGTGAACATCGGCTTGCGAATGGCTTTCCATTTACCGAAACGCACGGCCTGCGCGGAGCCGCGTTCGTAAAATTCCCAGTACATCTCGTGCTCGCGCTTCCATTGATTGGTGCGCGGCGTGCCCTTGAGCGGCCCAGCAAAGCTGTCGCTGTCAATATCCGCGGGCGGCTGGGCCCCGGAGAGATCGGCCAGAGTGGCCATGAAATCGCCGAAGTACCAGGGGGCATCATCCGCGCCGCCGGCCTTGATGGTGCCGGGCCACCACGCGATGGTCGGCACGCGAATGCCGCCCTCAGTCAGGTCGCGTTTCATGCCGCGCAATTCGCCGTTCGAATCAAAGTAATCGGCCAAATGCCCCCCTTCCTGATGCGGGCCATTGTCCGAGGTAAATATCACCAGCGTGTTGTCAGCGATTTTTAATTCCCGCAACAGATCGATGATGCGGCCGGTGTCGCGGTCGATATTTTGAATCATCTTGGCGAAGCCCTTCTCCGGCGCAGGCCAGTCCTTGGCGGCAAACTCGCCCAGATCATGCACCTCCATGCCGGCCTTGCCCGCCTCGTTGTTGGCGTGCGGGATGTTCAGGGCGTAATAGAGAAAGAACGGTTGCCGGTGATAATCACGGATAAACTTCAGCGCATCGGCGGTAAACAGATCCGGCGCATAATCCACACGCTTCACCGCCACGCCACGGCCGGCCATCGGTTGTTTGGGATCCTGCATCGCCTTCCAACGCGGTGCCACCTCGTTGCGCAGTTTTTCCACCTTGCCGTTGCGGATGAGAAATTCCGGATAAAAATTATGCGCATGCCACATGTTGACGTAACCGTAAAAATGGCCGAACCCTACGTCGTTGGGGTTGGTGAAATTATCCGGCGTGCCCACACCCCATTTGCCAATGCACGCCGTGCTATAACCCGCGCCCTTGAGCATTGAGGCAAGCGTCGGTTGATCGGGCCGGATGACAATCGGTTGCGTGGAATTGCCTCGCACCACCGTGCGCCCCATGTGCCGACCGGTAAGCAACACACTCCGTGAAGGCGCACACACCGTACTGCCCGCATAAAACTGCGTAAACCGCATGCCCTCCATGGCCATCGCATCCAGCCGCGGCGTCTTCAAGGTCTTCTGCCCAAAGCAACCCAGATCGCCATAGCCCAGATCATCGGCGAGGATGAGAATAATATTCGGTGGCTTAGCGGCCAGCACAGGCAGCGTCACACAGAGAAACAGCAGAACTACAAAACGCATCGGCGCAGTGTGAGCGGGCAAAGCGGGCGGGGCAAGTTCCACCTTGCCCCATTACACTATCAAATCACGCCCCTGATTCCCGTCAAAAGAATTGCCCCTCCCGCCCTTCAGTCGCTAGGCTCATGACCATTCATGCGAAGTGCGATTTTCATTATGTGCCTAGTGATTGGTGCGACTGCCTGGGCTTTTAACAAGCCAACGACGGGGTTTTTAGAGGCGCATTGTTTTGACTGCCATGGCGAGGGCGCGGCGAAAGGCGGGTTGGACCTGGAGAAGCTCGGACACGATCTTTCGAATCCGGCGGTGTTTGCAAAATGGGAACGGCTTTTTGATCGCGTGGCGTCGGGCGAGATGCCCCCAGCAAAGGTGACGAATCGACCGGAGGCGAAGGAACTGGAGGCGTTTCGGGCGGCGCTGGGACCGCGACTGGTTCACGCGCACGCGGCGGCGAAAGGGACGGTGTTACGCCGACTCAATCGGCGCGAGTACGGGAATACCATGAACGATCTCTTCGGCACCTCGCTGGAGTTGGAAGATATGCTACCCGAAGATGGACGTTCACATGAGTTTGACAATGTTGGCGACGCTCTAGGGATTTCCATGCAACATATGCAAATGTATCTAAAGGCCGCCGGGGTTGTGCTGGAGGAGGCTATTACCAAGACAACCGAACCGCCTAAAACGCAGAAGATCGTTGGGCGGTATACGGATGACAAGGGTGTGAAAAAATTCGTCGGCGACCAATGGCTGAAGCTCAAGGATGATTCTATCGTGCGCTTTGCGCGTACTGGCTATCCATCAGGTATGATTCGTTCAGCGCGCACGCAGAACGAAGGATCTTACCGGATTAAAGTACACGGGTTTGCCTATCAATCCGAAAAACCGATCACATTTTCTGTCAGCCTCACCACTTTTCAACGTGGCATGGCACAACCCGTACTGGGATACTTTTCATTTCCGCCGGGAGGACCAAACAAAATGCACACGGTTGAACTGACCGCAAAGATCGATGCGAACTACATGATTAGTATTGAGCCTTACGGTATTGTTGACCCGGATCTAGGCATTCGGCGCAGGAATAAAACTCCCATAACCACTGTGAAGACACCCGGGCTGGGTATTCATTCAGTGGAGATTGAAGGCCCTTTGATCAGCGAATTCCCATCTGCGGGCCACAAGCTGATCTTAAAAGGCATCAACCGCGCGGAGATTCCACCTCGCAATCCGGATGACCGCAATAAGTCAAAGTACAAACCGCAGTTTGAAATCAAATCAGCCAATGAAAAGGCCGATGCCGAACAAGCGCTTGGCCGTTTAGCAAATGCCGCCTTTCGCCGGCCGGTGGAGCCGCGTGAGGTGACGCCATACGTGAAACTCTTTCAAGCCGAACGTGCCAAAAGCGAAGCGTTTGAACCCGCACTACGCACAGCAGCTATAGCCGTGTTAAGCTCACCGCATTTCCTTTACTTACGCGAACCGGCTGGAGCGTTGGATGATTATGCACTCGCTAGTCGGCTCTCCTATTTTCTTACACGCACTGCACCCGATGCGGAGTTACTAGACCTTGCCCAAGCCGGAAAACTGCGCGGCAATCTCCACGCGCAAACCGAGCGGTTACTTAAAGACGATCGGTTTGAGCGTTTTATTACCGACTTCACGCAGTCCTGGCTCAACCTGCGTGAAATGGATTTCACCATACCCGACCGCACGCTGTATCCGGAATATGAGCCTTACCTGCGCTTTTCAATGCCACGCGAAACGGAGGCATTTTTGCGCGAGTTAATAGCCGGCAACCATCCAGCGTCCGCCATCGTGAAGACCGATTTCGCTATGATCAATGATCGTATGGCCAAGCACTACGGCATCGATGGGGTAGCCGGTACACAATTTCGGAAGGTTGCATTACCTGCGAATAGTTGGCGTGGCGGCTTCCTCAGCCAGGGCAGTGTGCTCAAGGTTTCTGCCAACGGCTCCGCCACCTCACCCGTGGTGCGGGGCGTATACGTGATGGAACGTATTCTCGGCATCACCCCCACCCCGCCGCCGCCGAATATTCCCGGCGTGGAGCCGGACATCCGCGGCACGGCCACCTTGCGCGAGCTGCTGGATAAACACCGGAACGTCGTTAGCTGTGCTTCCTGTCACAACAAGATTGATCCGCTCGGGTTCGCGCTGGAGAGCTTCGACGTCACTGGCCTGCGCCGCGACCGTTTCCGTAATCGGAATTCCGAGAGCAAACGCGTCGACGTCGTCGTGCGCGGCCGCCAAGTGCAGTACCGCCTCGGCCCAGAAGTGGACAGCTCCGGCAAATTTCTCGACGGGAGTACCTACAATGATTTCCGGGCCTACCGCGATTACCTCGCCAAACACGACGACCGACTCGCTCGCTCATTCGCAGGCAAGCTACTAACCTTCGCCACTGGCCGTGAGCTGGGCTTCTCCGATCGCGACGAACTGGACCGCATCGTTGCCGACACCGCTCAAAACAAACATCGCCTTCGCGACGTTTTTCATCGTATTATCCAATCTGAAATTTTCCTAAATAAATAATATGAGTTTCATCGCCACCAAGACCTCGCTGAACCGCCGCGCCTTTCTGAAAGGCACCGGCGCCACTGTGGCCCTTCCGTTTCTAAGCGCCATGACACCTGCCTTTTCCAAGGCCGCCGCCGCACCGAAACGGTTTGTAGCGATGAATGCCGGGCTTGGTTTTCACGCGCCTAACTTCATTCCAACTGAAACTGGAGCGGGTTATCAATCTCCTCTCTACTTGCAAAAACTCGAGGAGCATCGGAAGGATTTCACAGTGTTCTCAGGCCTGTCACATCCCAATTCTAACGGATCCGACGGTCACACCAGCGAACTCACTTGGCTTACCAGTGCCCCACACCCAGGATTGGCTGGGTTTAAAAACACGATCTCAATTGATCAGTTGATGGCCAAACATATCGGGGCAGCCACCCGATTCCCCTCGCTCTCCATAGGAACTAACAATAAATCGCTTTCTTGGACTGCCAACGGCGTGAGAATCCCCTCCCAAAGTCATCCCGCAAAACTCTTCCGTCAGATGTTTGTAAATGGCACTGAAAAAGAAGTGGCAGAAGAGATGAAAAATCTTGAGCGCGGCCGTAGCATCCTCGATACGGTGCTGGGTGATGCCAAGGCGCTTAACGTCACACTTGGCGCGCGCGACCGCGAGAAACTCGACGAATACTTTACCTCCGTGCGCGAACTTGAAATCCGTTTACAGCAGAATAAACAGTGGGCAAATCGCCCAAAGCCTAAGGTCAATTACAGGGAACCCCAAGAGGTCGCCGACCGTACTGACATTCTCGCCAAGCAGCGCCTATTGTATGACCTTATCCTCCTGGCGCTCCAAACTGATTCGACCCGAGTAATCACCTTCTCGCTTGGTAGCATGAATGCGGTGCCCAATAATATCCCCGGCGTGCGCACCGACTGGCATATGCTCTCTCACCACGGCCGCGACGAAAATAAGATCGAGGAATTGGCTCGCATCGAAGCCGCTGAGTTTGAAGTGCTCAACGAATTTCTCACTAAACTCAAGAACGTGAAGGAAGCCGGTGGTCATCTGCTCGACCACACCGCCGTCCTGTTCGGGTCCAACCTCGGCAACGCTTCTTCACACAGCTGGCACAACTTGCCCATTCTGCTTGCCGGTGGTGGTTACAAACACGGCCACCATGCCGCCCATGATCCAGAAAACAACACGCCGTTTGCCAACCTCTTCGTCCCCCTTGCCCAACGCATGGGCGTGGAGATTGATCAATTCGGCAGCAGCACCGCCAGCACCATCCAGGGACTGGAGAGTTAACCCACAACTCTTAGTGCGCCATGAAAGGAATTTTTTTCTGACGCTAAATCGTCGTAACTCAAGTAACTTTAATAAGTTTCCTTGATACGAAAACTTTTTACCGTTTGAGTGGGGGCGTGAAACCCCTGCTTTTTTCCTTTCTGACTTGCGTAAGCGGCTGCCTGAGTACTTTTGCCGAGTCAAAACTCAACGTCTTATTCATTACTCTAGACCACATGAACCGCGACTCTGTCGGGGTCTATG
>PCBO01000006.1 GCA_002730975.1 Opitutia bacterium | reverse complement strand
ACCGCCATGGGGCGCTGTTGAATAGCATGCATACCAAGTATTCCGCTCTGTGGAGGATTGAGAATAGGAGTGGACAGCATGGAACCGTAAATGCCACCGTTCGTGATGGTGAAGCAACCGCCCTGCATATCCTGAAGAGTTATTTTCCCATCTCTGGCAGCGTGTGCGTAATTGACGATAGTTTGCTCTATTTCGGCGAAGGAGAGCTTTTCGCAGTCCCTCACGACGGGAACGACAAGCCCTTTCTTCGTGCCCACGGCCACCCCAATGTCAAAGTAATGGTTTTGAACTAAGTTTTCTCCTTCCATTCGTACGTTTAACTCCGGGACGGCCTTGAGGGCGTGTACGACTGCTTTTACGAAGAACGACATGAACCCTAGCTTGACGCCGTTCTTGGCAACGAAGTTTTCCTGATGCTCTTTTCGCAGGGCCATGATGGCCGACATGTCGGCTTCGTTAAAGGTGGTGAGGATTGCGGCAGTTTGCTGGGCCTCAACCAGGCGCGAAGCAATCCTGCGGCGGATGGGGCTGAGAGGCTTGCGGGTAACCCGTTCGTCGACCTCGTGGGTGACCGCGAGTGTTATTGGTGAGGTGGGAGCAGGGCTAGGTGCTGGGGCGGGTGCTGCCGCCTTCACCTCTTCCACCGGCGATGTCTTGGTTGCGGCTAGGGCATCGGCCTTGGTGATTCTCCCATCCTTCCCCGATCCTTCGATGGTGCTGGGGTCCAAGTCATGTTCATCCACTATTTTACGAACGGCGGGAGATAAGTGGGGGGCGGTTGCTTGAGCCTGAGGCTTGTCTTCAGGTTCAGGTGCAGGTGGCTCAGGTTCGGGTTTAGCTTCAGGTTTTGACTCCTCGGGTTTTTCGTCAGGAGTCTGTTTGTCTTCGACCGGAGCGGATGGCGGGGAGCCTGTGGCGGTTTCGTCGATAATGGCGACAACGGCTCCGATTTCCACTTCTTCGCCTTCCGCCGCCTTAAGGCTTATGGAACCTGTGGAGTCCGCCGCTCCCTCTTGAGTGATCTTATCGGTCTCCAGTTCGTATATCGTTTGTCCTTGTTCGACGATGTCTCCGTCTTTGACGTGCCAGGTTGTGAGGATCCCCGATGAAATGGATTCGCCGAGGGCGGGTATCTTTACTTCGATGGCCATGGTATAAAAAAGGTTTTAGGTCGTGCTTGAATCAATGCCCAGAGCATTTGCCACGATTTCGGCCTGCTCTTTCCTGTGCAGGGTGAGAGAGCCCGTAGCGGGACTGGCGGTAGGAGTCCGCCCGATGTATTCGGGGCGAACTCCGAGCTGTTTTTCCAAAATAGGACTGAGGAAGTTCCAAGCCCCCATGTTTTCCGGTTCCTCTTGGCACCACACGATGCGCTTGGCTTTGGCATAGCGTGACGTGACTTCGTTGAACCGATTCTCATTGAATGGGTAGAATTGTTCGACTCTCACGATGACGGCTTTGTTTGTGCGTATGTTTTCCCGTTCTTCAAGCAAGTCATAGTAAATTTTACCAGAACAGAGTATAAGCGTCTCGACCTTCTTTGGTGGAGTGGGGTCATCCAGAAATTCTCCGAATTGACCATCCGTTAATTCTTTCAGATCCGACACGCAAGACTTGTGCCGGAGCAAGCTCTTGGGGGTCATTACGATAAGAGGTTTGGCGTACTCTTGCTTTTTTTGCCTTCGAAGGGCATGGAAGAACTGAGCCGGCGTAGTGAAGTTGCAAACCACGATGTTGTCTTCCGCACAGCCTTGAAGAAACCGTTCCAGTCTGGCAGAACTGTGCTCGGGACCTTGTCCCTCGAAGCCATGAGGGAGGAGCATGACCAAGTCGCTGACCGTGCCCCACTTGTCCTCACCGCTCATTATGAATTGATCTATGATTACTTGGGCGCCGTTTGCAAAATCGCCGAATTGGGCTTCCCAAATCGCCAGCATCTTTGGATAGTCGAGGGAGTAACCATAATCAAAAGCTAGCACCGCTGCCTCGGATAGCAGCGAATTGTAGACGCAAAACTTTGCCTGCCTTTCCTCCATGTTGATCAAGGGAATGTAACGAGTACGGTCCTCGGCGTCGTACCAAGCAGCATGGCGATGACTGAAGGTCCCTCGCTTACTGTCCTGTCCGGATAGCCTTACGGGGGTCCCCTCAAGCATTAGTGAGCCAAAGGCAAGCTGTTCGGCAAAACCCCAGTCGATGTTTTTACCTTCGGCAAAGTTTTTCTTTTTGGTATCGAGTTGTCGCTTGATCTTAGGATTCAGGCGAAAATCCTTTGGTGGCGTGGTCAGGGCTTTTGCGACTTTTGCCAGGTCCTTCTTTGGGACCGAAGTGTCTGCGACGGAAAAGTCATAGGGAATCTGGGTAACCGCAAGAGATCCATCGAAGGTGCTGGATTTCTTGATTGTCTTTACCTTTTCGAGGGAGGCATCCAATTGACGCCGCAGTTGATCGTGGATCTCCTCGCTTTCTTTCTCTGAAATAACTCCGTCCTCGATAAGTTGCTTGGTCAAGAGATCGGATACGGCTGGCATGGCCTTGATTATCTTGTATAGGATTGGTTGGGTGAAGGCGGGTTCATCCGCTTCGTTGTGGCCGTACTTTCGGTAGCAGTTGATATCAATGACGACGTCTTCGCCGAATTCCTGTCGATAGGCTAGGGCGGTTTCCGCGACCATTGCAACCGCGAGGGCATCGTTACCGTTTACGTGAAAAATAGGAGCCTCGATGCTTTTCGCAACATCGGTGCAGTATAGGCTCGAGCGAGCGTCTGCAGTGCTTGTGGTAAAACCGATCTGGTTGTTTACGACGATGTGAATCGTGCCGCCGGTTCGATAGCCGGCCAATTTGGATAGGTTGAATACTTCGGCAACCATTCCTTGCCCGGCAATGGCGGCATCACCATGAACGAGTATGGGGAGCACGCGGCTCCTCTTTTCGTCTCCTCGCAGTCGTTGTCGTGCTCTGGCCTTTCCCTCGACTACGCCGTTCACGACTTCCAGATGACTTGGGTTTGGGGACAGATGAACGCCCACTTCGCTTCCATCTGAAGTTTCCCTGACGGACTCATACCCCAAATGATATTTAACGTCACCGCTTCCATGGGCGGCGTCGGGAACGAAGTTTTCCGAAAACTCCCGAAAGATGAATTCATGGGATTTGCCTAGAATGTTGGCAAGAACGTTGAGGCGCCCTCTGTGGGCCATCCCCATGACGATTTCCTCCACCCCGTTGGCTGGGCATTTCTGCAGGACCGAGTCCAAAGCCGTGATGAGGCTTTCGCCACCTTCCAGAGAGAACCTTTTTTGACCAGCATAACGAGTGTGAAGAAAATTTTCGAATTCTTCAGCTTGTACGATTTTACGGAGCACTCTGACCTTTTCGGAATTTCCGAAGTCGGGGACGTTGCAGTTTCTTTCCATCCTGGCCTGAAGCCAACGTCGTTTGTTGGTGGCTTGCAGATGAAGGTACTCGACTGCGACGTTCCCGCAATACGTGCGTCTAAGCCGATCAAAGATCTCGCCTATGCTCATTTGAACACCTCCAAGATAATTACCCGTGAAGTGTACTTCTTGCAAGTCGCCCTGATCGAAACCCAACCTCTCCATGGATAGGCGAGGGTTTTCTTCAATAACTTCCTTCAGGGGATTGAATGACGCCTGGGTGTGACCTATTGATCGAAACGCGTAGATTGCTCCGTAAAGACGGGCGTGCTTTTCAACGTTTATCGAAGAATTTCCAGCGAATGGCGTCGTGGCGGTCGAGCTTGTTTGTGGCACTCCGTTTGCGTCGACTCCCAAGTGGAATCCCTCAAAGAAATACTGCCACTCGGCTTCTAGAGTGGCGGGATCATCGATCCATTGAGCGTATCGAGCGTCAATTTCATCAACGTTCCACCGCGATGCGAATGTTGGATTGTCCATGGTTTTAGGTAATGGGGATTAATCTCAGTACAGTCACCTTCACATGAAAACAAGTAAAAGATCGTAAACTTTTCGTTCTCGGGTTGAGCGTTGACTCACGAACTTTGATATTCATACATCAAGGAATGCGAGTCGAAGGACAATCTTTTCGTACTGTTTGGATTCCTGAAGTCGGGCATTCTGTCGTACGGATTATTGACCAGCGTTACCTTCCATTTCGTTTTGAAACCGCCGATTTGCGGACAGTCGAGGAGGTGGCTGTAGCTATACGAGACATGTGGGTTCGCGGTGCGGGCTGTATTGGAGCGACCGCTGGTTATGGCATGTGGTTGGCTGCTTGCGAAGCTTCCGCAACTGCGGATTTCTCACCTGCTTTCAACCGATTGGCGGAAGTCCTTCGTAGTACTCGTCCTACGGCCGTAAACTTGTCTTGGGCAGTCGATCGCCAGCTGAAAGTTGCTGCCGATGTTTCGGATGTCTTTGCCAAGGTGGCAGCTGTTCGCTCCTCTGCTGTAGAGATTGCCGATGAAGACGTTGCGGCATGTCGATCCATTGGCGAGCACGGCCTTGATCTTTTTAGGGATATTTCCCAACTTAAGGGCTCTGCCACCGTGAACGTGTTGACCCATTGCAATGCAGGTTGGTTGGCTTTTGTAGATCATGGTTCGGCCACTGCTCCCATTTACAGGGCTCATGATGCCGGCATCCCGGTGCATGTTTGGGTAGACGAAACCAGGCCTCGTAATCAAGGAGCTCGCTTGACCGCATGGGAATTGGGTAAGCATGGAGTGCCACATACCGTAATCACCGACAATGCAGGCGGATATCTAATGCGTGCCGGCCAAGTCGACTTGGTGGTTACCGGAACGGATCGGACTACCTACACGGGCGACGTCGTCAACAAAATTGGCACTTATCTCAAGGCGGTTGCGGCAAGTGATTGCAATATTCCATTTTACGTTGCCCTTCCTTCCTCTACTTTCGACTGGTCGGCTAGGGATGGTCTGACCGACATCATAATCGAGGAACGCTCAGGTGATGAAGTCAGTTCCATCGAAGGACTTTGCGATGGCGTCGAAACCAGGGTGCATCTTTTGCCTGAAGGCTCTCACACCGCCAATCCTGCGTTTGACGTAACCCCCGCTCGTCTCGTAACCGGACTCATTACGGAGAGGGGAATTTGCAAGGCAAATGAAGAAAGCATACTTGGACTCTTTCCTGAAAAAAAGCTTAGCTGAATTATGAAAAGTCTTTGGAACGAAAACGAAGCCGCTGCCTGTAAGGAATCCGATGGAGAACTCGGAATTCGGGCTTACTCGTCGCGCCTGCTTGGAGCGGACGAATCTCTCGTTCTTGCCGGTGGTGGCAATACTTCGGTCAAGCTGAGCGAGCCAAATATCTTCGGAGAGGATGTCGAGCTTCTTTACGTAAAAGGGAGCGGTTGGGATCTCGCCGAGATCGAACCTCCGGGTTTTGCAGGAGTCCGGATGGACCACTGCCTGAGATTACTGGAATTGTCCGAGTTGAAAGATGGCGTGATGGTCAACGAGCTAAAAACACATTGCACTCTTGCCTCCGCTCCCGCGCCCTCTGTGGAAACTCTTCTTCACGCATGCCTTCCATTTACCTACGTTGATCACACGCACGCAGATTCTGTTGTTACCTTGACAAACCTTGCCGATGGTGAAGCCAGTGTTCGTGAAGTCTATGCCGATCGCGTTCTCTATGTTCCCTATGTTATGCCCGGTTACGACTTGGCGAAGTATTGCGCCGATCTCTGGGCTCGTGAGGGTCGAGACGATCTCGAAGGGATTGTGCTACTCAAGCACGGCATATTTTCATTTGGACAGGATGCCCGTGAGTCCTACGAAAGGATGATCTCTCTTGTCAACCAAGCTGAAGATTATCTTCGAGCTCAGGGCGTTTGGGAACTTTCGCTTCCATCTGAGGAACCTTCGTCCCATTTTGATGCTCCGGCGTTAGCCACTTTGCGTCAGTCTCTTTCCACGGTTGCTGGTTTCCCCATGTTGCTGCGGGCAAATCGCTCTCCCAGGGCTTTGTCTTTTGCGCGAAACAAGCAGTGGACGGATGCTCACAAGCGAGGGACCGCTACCCCGGACCACGTTATCCGTGTGAAAAGGGCACCATTGATCGGGCGTGAAGTGACAGCCTACGCGGAGTCGTATGGCGAATCCTTTAGTCGCAACGCCGCCAAGGTTTCCGGCGGGGAACGCCTCACCATGCTTGATCCTGCCCCCCGTCTCGTACTCGACCCTGAGCTCGGTCTACTGGCTGCGGGGCGTCGACCGAGCGACTGTGCCGTAGCCGAAGCTATTGCTCTTCATACTTTCGATATCGTTGAACGAACTGAAGCTCTCGGCGGTTACGAACCTGTGGGCGAACTAGACCTTTTCCGGATGGAATATTGGGAACTTGAGCAGGCCAAACTAAGCAAGCTAGGGACACCTCCTGTTTTCGCAGGGGAGGTCGCTCTCGTTACCGGTTCCGCATCGGGCATCGGTCAAGCCTGCGTGAACTCACTTCGATCACGTGGATCCGCTGTGGTAGGTATAGACCTCGATTCCGCCGAACCCGCGATCGACTATCTCCCAATCGTCGGTGATCTTGTCGATTCCGAATTCGTAGAGGAATCAATCGCCAGAACGGTTGAGACTTTTGGAGGTCTTGACGTATTGGTTCTGAATGCCGGTCTCTTTCCGCCAACTCAACGCCTTGAGGAACTGGATGACGAAACTTGGAGCAAGACCATGGCGCTGAATTTGGATGCTAACCAACGTCTGCTGCGTCTCTGTCATCCGTTTCTCAAATTATCTCCGTTTGGAGGTCGCGTTCTGGTAGTAGGATCAAAAAACGTGCCGGCTCCCGGTCCGGGCGCTGCTGCATATTCCGCCTCCAAGGCGGCCATGTCTCAAGTTGCTCGCGTTGCAGCACTCGAATGGGCCGCAGACGGGATCCGCGTAAACGTCCTGCACCCCAATTCTGTTTTCGATACGAATCTATGGACTTCCGAGGTACTAGAGAAACGCGCCCAAGCTTATGGAATGACTGTCGGGGAATACAAACGTCGTAATTTACTTAAGACAGAAGTGTCCTCACACGATGTCGCTGAAGCTGCCTGTGAGCTTTGTGGACCACGCTTTTCCAAAACTACCGGTTCTCAAGTTCCCATTGACGGCGGTGAGGAGCGAGTCGTTTGAAATCAGTATGAAATTTCAATCTCTTCAGGGTCGAGCAACAATTCCACCGCTGAACCGTAATTCGCTTCTTCGATAAAGGGTGCGAGTATTTCAAGGATCGGTGGATCTTGTTGGAATTCAGGTTTAGTGGAGGGATGAGGCCAATAGACCAGTCCATCCTCAAAGGCTTTCATTCTCAAGGAGCGTATCTCGCATCGGTAGAAGGAGAAGTTTTCCGCAGGCATGACGGGACTCCACTTCACATCGGGCAAAGTCTTCCATGCTTTTCCGATTCGGAAAACATTGGGAGCAATGCAGACATTCAATGTTCCTTTGTGTTGGGAGGATAGGTCCAGCCCCCGCTCTGCGAATCTGGGTATTTGTAAAGCTAATGTGCCTTCTGGGAAACGGTCGTCTCCTGCCAAGCCGGACGCCACCCTGTATCCTTTCTTCACTATGCCTGAAACTATCCTCTTACTCATGTTTGTTTTCCATGTCTCGTAGTTTGTTTACCTAGGCAAAAATATCTTCGTACTCATTTTTGTTTTTTTCAACTTCTATCCTTCATGAAAACTTCGTTACTTTTATTTTGCTTTCTTGGCCTTGCCATGGCTTTCAGGATTATCGGTTGGGCATTTTGCCAGGACTGGTGAAATAGGCTTTCTGAGATGTCAGCCCTGTGTAAAAACAGATCTGAACGAGCTATTTGGGATTATTGAAGAACTTAATGGTGCTTTTTACGTTTGCGATATTGGAACTCATCGTATCCGTGAAATCAAATTCGCACTAGGTTGACGTCCACTTTCTCATGATGGTTCCCTGATCTTTTGGGTCTCACTCCATTGAGAGATGACCTTGTGTCGAGATTCTCGGGAGAACCTTTGCCTTGATATTTGCGAAGGCATCGCCGTGTTGGTTTAGATGTTAAGGTCAAGTTCCTTAGGCATGTCGCGACTACAGGAATCAAAGGTTTTACGGTGAGCGAGAATCTCTCAAAGTAAGCCACTCTTTGGACCAAAGGGTATGGGCGTATACCCGAACGGATATATCTTTCTACCTGACTATGGGCCCCATTTGCCAAGAATCCATTCCTTGTTGGTTATGCTCCAACTCTTGCAAATGGTTGCTGTTTTTCAGCGCTTGAGTTCTAGCAGTTCAGCGTGACTAAGTTTCCCGCTTCATGGGCAAAAGCACTTGAAGAATCTATGTCCTGTCCCTCCAGAACCAATTCGGACCCGGATCGGGTGCATACAGCGAGGGCAGTTACCCGTATAGGCAGTACCTTCTTTGTTTTTGTAGATTCTTCCGTAGCTTCCGCAACGAACGTAGTGTATTCCCAAGAAAGAGCCGCCGCGCTTTCTTGGATTATCGCGAGGTTGCTCTTGGTTTCGGTTCATTCCACAAATTTTCCGTGCTGTTCCCGAACTAAACCATCGACTTGCCTAGATGATATGTGGGCTTGCACAGATAGACCATCTGTGCGGCCTAGTATTTCAGTGACCCACGACTCCACTTTTTCTTCGATGAACTTCAATTCCTTGTTGGCTTCAGGGTCTGAGGTGAGAGCGGTGAAACTGGTTTGGAGATCGCTTACGGCAGCGTCGGTTTGCCCGAGCATTTCATGAAGTGCGTTGAGCATCCTCCTGACGGATGTTGCATCGACTGAGTCTTCAGTCGCCAAAGATTCCACATGATGCTTAACTGGATGTTGCTTGATCTTTGGGGCTTTTGGTCCGGCTCCCTTAAATAGTTTGAAGGACTTTTCCTTGATCTCCCCACTGAACAGAAGGCGCTTGTTGAATTCCAGAGTGGCTAACCATTTGAGTTCAATTACCAACTCTCTAAGCCGTCCTGCTGTTTCCTCCTCTTCTTGTTGTTGCTTTTTCTTTGGCAGAAACTTTTCTTCCCCTCCCTCGGCCAAGCCCGCCATTGATTCGAGTACCTCTAGAGTTCGGTTCAATACGTTCTGCTGGGTCTGGAGAAAGGAAATGGCACCCTGTAGGTGCTCTTCAAGTTTATCCTTTGTCTTGAGGGGAATTTCGTCTTCCTTGAACGGAAGCTTTTTCTTCGTGTAGTTGGATAAACGCAGACGCATGGTCAAGTATCAGAAAGATTCAACTTTTGGCGTAATAACGGGGTGAAATCAAGCGGAAACGACCTCCTTGGCCAGTAAATCGGCTCGTCCGGGAAGAGATGTGCGGTAAAAACCTCCGCCGAGAAGGCGTTCGCCCTCGTACAGGGCAATCACTTGCCCGGGAGCGAGTGCTCTTTGCGGTGACTCGAAGACAACCTCTGCCGATCCGTTGTTAAATGGATGAAAGTCAATCGCAGTGGAAGGGTCCCGAAAGCGAGGTTTAGCCAATAGCTTTTGACTCTCGGTGATGTCTTCGCCAACGAAACTCAAATCGTCGACTAGAAAGGATTGCCCCCAAAGCCCCGGGGCATCCAGACCTTCAAAGGCAACAATTAGCCTTTTGCTGTCCGGATCTTTCCCGACCACGACGAAATTTTGATTCTCGGTGTTCGAAGGTACGCCGATTCCCTTTCTTTGGCCTAGGGTGTATCTGTGAAGACCCCGATGTTCGCCGACTATTTTCCCATCGCAGGTTGCAATTTCGCCAGGATCGTCATCGAGAAAGCTCTCAAGGAATTCCGATACCTTGACTTTGCCCAGAAAGCATATTCCCTGGCTGTCCTTTTTTTCGGCAACGGGAATATTGCGCTCTTTCGCGATTCGGCGGACCTCGGGTTTTGTGATTTCGCCCAAGGGAAATCTCGCCGCCGCCAGTTGGTTCGGCATGATGCGGGAGAGGAAGTAGGACTGGTCCTTGTTCTTGTCCAGACCTTCCCATAACTGAGGGGGGCCGTTCTCAGTTAGCTTTCGTCTGCAGTAATGACCTGTGGCCAAAGCCTCAAAGCTTCTTTCATTGGTGTGCTCGAGCAATTTCCCAAACTTCATTCGCCGGTTACAGGTCACATCGGGATTTGGAGTAATGCCATTTTTGTAGCCTTGAACCATTGGCCTGACCACGTTTTCTTGATAGAAATCGACGAAGTTCACGACTTCAAAAGGAATTCCCAAACATTCGGCTACGTCTTGAGCGTCGGCAAGATCCTTTGCTCCCGGGCAATCGCCCAGCACGTCTTTTTCGTGTTCCCAAGTCTTAACGTAGACCCCTTCCACCTCGTGCCCTTCGTCAACTAATATGGAAGCCGCCACGGCACTGTCTACACCTCCGGACAAGGCCACTAACACTCGCTCATTTCTTCGGGACGTCATATTTTCTCACATACTATGTTTCTATTACCTATCCGCAAAGATTTTTCGATTGTCGAGATTGGCTCATCCCTATTGTTGCATGACATGGCAAATAAGGTTTTGCGGATTTGGCGGGAATCTCGCGATTGTGGGCTCGTGGCTTTAGATCGAGATTGGAATGGCGAACCCATTGTTGATTTCCCATCGGGATGGCAGTCAGATGATGGGGCAGGGGAGTTTTTCCCGCTATCGCCAACTGAGCGAGGATCTCTTTGTGGTTATGCTCGCCAAGGTGACCTGGCATTGTTTCTTGTCGAGCCGATCCTTTATCCCTTCTTGCTTCGTTCCGGCACCAAAGCTTTTTTGGCAGCGCCCTTCAACGAATGGGAAAAGGCCCGGCTTAATGATGATTGGCTTTTGACTCCTCGAGAAGACGGACTTCTCGGACTGGAGAGACCTTGGGGTGAAGTGGCGAGCTTGGCTCCTTTTTCGTTTAAGTTCATCAATGGCGATGGAGCGTGGATAAATCCGCCGGAAGACGCTCCGAACGTCGAGGAATCCAAGCCGGGAGCACGAAATTTCATCTTTCGGAAGGATCGAGCCCAGCGGGATCTTCTTCGTTTTTCGATTCCTTCCGACTTTGCTTCTGAATCAATCGATGAATTAGCCGAGCGGTTGATTCCCGAAGGTTGGTTCGGTGTTCGTTTGGAATCGGGGGAAACTCGCTTCAGACTTTTTGCTCCGAGGGCGAATGAGGTAACCGTTGACCTCTCTAAGAATCTTCCCTCCTTCCCTAGCGAAACACATTCTCTGGTCAAGGATGAAACGGGAGCTTGGCAAGTAAACCTGCCAAACGATCTTTCCGGATGGTTTTATTCCTACCAAGTGGAGGGCTCAAATGAGGAGGCTTGTACAGATTTCAATCAATCCGCCGAAGTTCTCGACCCTTACGCCCTTGCTGCAGTTGGCCCTGCCGGTCCGGGCATCGTTTTAGATCCAAGCACAGTAGAATCATTCATCACCGAGCCTTTTGTTTCTCCATCACGTGAAGATCTTGTGATAGTCGAGGTTCATGTTCGCGATTTGCTCGCAAAGGCTTCTCTCGAACTCACCCCCTCGGAGCGTCTCGGCTTTTCGGGTCTTTCCAAGTGGATAAGTTCGGACGATTGCTACCTTTTACGACTCGGAGCCAACGCCGTGGAACTGCAACCTATTCTCGAGCCAGATGCCGAGACAGTCGATGAATACTTCTGGGGTTACATGCCGGTCAACTTTTTCGCTCCCGCTTCTCACTATTCGTTAAACCCCGAGCAAGCATCCGGCATTAGAGAATTCCAAGAAGTCGTCTCGGTCTTCCACGACAAAGGAATGGCCGTCATCCTCGATCTCGTTTACAATCACGTCGGCGTACCCAATCACCTTGCCCGCCTCGATAAGGGCCTTTACTTCGCAACGGACAAGTTCGGTCGTCTGACTAATCACAGCGGTTGCGGCAACGACCTGAGGCACACTTCCTCCGCCGCTCGCCGTCTCGTGATAGACAGCCTGAAGCATCTTGTAAGAACTTTTGACGTCGACGGCTTTCGCCTGGACCTCGCCGAACTCCTCGGGATCGATTTTCTTCGCGAAATTGAGCGTGAGCTTCTTCCGATAAAGCCAAACCTTCATCTCATTGCCGAGCCATGGAGTTTTCGTGGTCGGCTTCCGGACGTCATTAGGGAGACGAGTTATTCTCTCTGGGGAGATGATCTTCGGGAAGGACTTCTCGATTACGCTCGAGGTAGTGGTGACGCAGCCTCAGTCCTTCGATGGCTTCAAGGCTCGTTCGGTAGCAGTACTGCTCGCCCTTCTCAGACGGTGAACTATGTCGAGTCGCACGACGATTACGCATTCATCGACCGCCTTACTGAAAGGTCCCGTAGAAACGGCTCCAATCCAACCGAGCTCGACATCCGCCGTCATCGTCTCGCTCTCGCCGTGCTACTCGCCTCTCCCGGAATCCCCATGCTTTCGGCCGGGCAGGATTTTCTTCGCTCAAAAAAAGGAGTTCGGAATACCTACCTTCGTGGAGATCTCAACGCCCTTGATTATTCCCTTCTCGAAAAGAGTTCCGAGCATCATGAATATATCCGCGATTGGATTGCATTGCGCCTATCAGAGGTCGGTCAGTTTCTGCGTCCTGCCGAGCATCCCCCGAAAAGTTATTACCAGTCTTTTATGCCCAAGGGTGGTATGTCTTTAGCCCTCATAATAAACGCGGACAAGTCACAAGGGCCAAGACGCCTCTTTTTCGCCGTCAACTCTTCACCCAATCAAGAAGTCCTTTTCCCTGAAGCCCCTGAGGGATTCGGAGACGCCGTGCTTGTTGCGAACTCCGAGAAAGTATCCAAGCAAGGTCTTCAAGATACGTTTTTTCGCAAGGATGGTTGCCTTTGCCTGCCCTCTGTCTCAACTGCGATGTGGGCGATTTCTTGAAATACTTCAAGTCCGACCCATTCATCCGTTGACGGCGTTTAGAAGGATAGTGGTTTTCAACTAGAAGCCTCCGGCTAAACCTACTTCGATCGAATGAGTACCGTACGCTCCGAAGTTTCCGTGTTTGCCGGCACCCAAGTAGCGATACCCGATTCCCGCCTCCAAATGCTCGGTGAGCGCATAGCTCAGTCCGGCAAAGGCATCGTATGAGAAAACGGTTTTTTTGGATGTTTCTAATGGAACTTTATCAGTACCAAAGTAAAAAACACCTCCTTCTGCTCTGTACCCCAAGCCTAGACTACCTCCGAATCGCAACCAAAAGTCTTCGGAGAGTGGCACGGAATATTCCAAGCGTCCAGATAGATTGATTAGGTAGGATTCTCCCTTGCTGGTCGTGGAATTGGACGAAAAGGAAGAATGATCTTTGAATGAGATGAATTTGTAGTGGTTCAACCCTAGAGAAAGACCGCCGGTCCAGTTTTCGAATCGTCTCCCGCCCGTTAAACCTGCCGTGACACCAGTGTTACCAGAAAGCTTACCATCGCCCAGTGCCGATTCGTAAGTGGTATCGCTAGGAAATAAAGCACCTGCAAATGGAAACAGGTAATACTTTCCGCGCTTAATCGTAGGTCTTTCTTTTCGAGCGAAAATCTTTGGAGCGGGCTCCTCCTCGATTACAGAAGAGGCGGAGAAGGTGAGAAGTTTAGCCGGAACGACTACTTCTGTCCTGTTTTCCTGTGCAGGTTTTTTTGACTGCTCCAGTTTCTTTAGAAGCCTTTTCAGCTTGTTTTGCTTCTCCAATCGTTTGTAAAGATTTGCGAGAGCAGGGAGAGGTTTGCGCGGATCGTTTATCCGATTAAGCAACGAGGTTCGGCGATCCCGTTCCGTGGCGATCTTGTGATCAAGATCGCTCACGGAGCTCGTAATCTCATCTAACTCAATTCTCAAAACCGAGGTAGAATGAGCTCGAGCGTTACTTGCGTTTGAATCAACATAAAGCTTCTCCGCACTAAGGTATGCGGGTAAGCAAAGTACCAAAGACAACCAATGGCAACATGGGTTCGATTTAATCACTGCACGGAAAAGGGGGGCTTTTTCATAAGTATGGAAAAGCCCGGCTGAGTCAACTCATTCGAACATCCGAAAAATGGTCAGTTTGACAATTCTCTTCTATTTTTGGGGACTCGAATATCTCTTTGTACGCGTTGTCGAGGTTTGCCAACTAGACCAAACTTTCGCCACAGCCATCTCCGTGTCAGTGAGAGTGAAATCCTTGTATGGGTTTTATTAATAAATACTATCCCGCGAATAACCGCCTTGGTGGCAATTAAGACAGTTTAGTGTACTTTTTGCTGGATGCTTGAGGAATTTTAGGTCGCGTCCCGGTTTGCCCATGAGCGAGTTTGAGCCGACTTTGATCAGTTGGCCTTGCTTCAGTACTGCTTCTTCTCCTTTGGGGTTTGTCACCTTCACTTCGCCTTCGCAAACGCACACCTGGCTTTCCTTTTTCTCGGTAACGGATGCGCTGAAGGCAGTCCCTCGAATTCCTGCGCTAGCTCCCGGCATATCGATCTTGAAGGAAGAATTCTTCTTCAGCTTGGGTACCCGCACCCAGAGGAATCCGGTATCTAGGTCGAGGATGGACTTGGCGGCCTTTCCCTCTATCGGCTTCATGGTCATTTCGCTTTTCTCGTACACCACGAGCTGGCCGCCGTTTTCCAGACGAAGGATCACCATTTGCCCGCGACCCGTGACAATGGTGTCTCCGTCTTTGATGGTGAGACCTTTCGTCACGGGTAGGACTTGGTCTCCCGATTTGTATTCGGCTTTCCCTATGACGACTTCGACAACGGATCCTTTTTCCACCTGTCCAAGTAGGCTGGCGAATGAGCTGAGCAAAAGGGCAAATGTCGCAAAGTGTTTTCGCATGGTTTCCTCCTAAAACTTGAATTCAGTCTGAACATAGGCCCATTGGGTTGTGTCGTTTCCGCCCCATCCCCAATGGGGGTCTCTCCAATTCGTAATGAGCTTGCCCGGGAAAAAGAGGGAATAACCGGCAGTGAAAATACGATTGGTTTTTTTTCCGAATTTTAAGTGCAAGTCCAGTTCGGAGCCAATGTCCTTGCTCGCATCGGTCGAGCCGGGCCAATCGTTCGAACCCCACCACCATGCGGGAGAAAGATCGGCCAAGTACCAAGCGGAATCCTGTGAGTTCAGGTAGAATTGGTGAAACTCGAGCAGGGCCTCAATTTTCGGGTGGACGTCGGCGAACACATACAGGGTGATCATGTCCGCATTCATCATGCTCATCCAGTCCATCGCTCCCGAGCGAACGTGACGATTGGCGAAAGGGGGGATGAAGGTTTCGTGTCTTCCAGGTGTTTTGCTGTCGTCGCCAGATGATAGGGAGTATTCGATGCCGACGTTTCTCACCACAGAGTGGTTCACGAAATAGTCCAAGTTGGCGACGAGGTTGTAGGCTTGCAGATCCTTGGTCCGGGTTTTATGCATCTTTCCCGTCTGGCAGTTGACCATCCAATGATAGAACAGAGGTCTGGAAAGTTTGCCTTCCATGCGAGTCCCGAAGTTGTAGACCTCCAGTTCCGGGCTCCCTCTGAGGGGCAAGCTGTCCTGTTCATCTCCTATGCCGAAATACCAAAAGTAGAACTCGTTGATGGTTCGGATGGGGGAAGTCCTTTCCAGATTTATGCCTGCAATTCGGTTGTGACGATCCTTTGCCAATTGGCCGTAGAGGACATCCAAGTCCCACGTCGATCCGTCGAGATAAAACTTCAGGGCATCGAAAGTGTTACCTTCCATGTCCCAGTCGTCGCCGTCGATCAAGATGCCTCGATTGTAGCTCAGCTCTTGTCTACCTACGCGAAGGCTGAGCATGTCCGAATCAAGAAGTGAAAAATCCAAGTAGGCTTGGTGAATGCGATGGACATCTTCGTCGGTGCTGCGCTTGAACTCCGCTTCGTCAACTATGCGGCGGCCAAGACGGAGTTCCAGAAGGTGGCGTTCCTTGCTCAAGGAGATGTCGGTCCGGAACTCGTGCTCAAGTTCGGATGAGTTGGTCCCTTCCCTGTTCTTTTCGTAAAGTCCGTAATCCGCGAAAAGGGTGGCCCTGTATCGCAAGTCGACAGAAAGCTCGGCCTGAGCTTTAAGTGTTGGAACTGTTGTCGATGCAAGGGTTCCCAAAGCAAGCCATGCGAGCCTGTGGCGACCATGTCCTTTCAAGCATTTCAAGAAAGCTAGCATGATACTTTTAGGAGAAAGTTCCCGAGGAAGTGTCGGCAACCCTTGTAAAAAGGCCAGTGATTATGAGTTTCGATGGGAGTGTATGCGAAGAAGAGTACTCGACTATTTCCTGAAGTGTCGGTCGTCGGGCGGGAATCGATTATTGCTGGGTCAGAACTGTCTTTTGTTTGTCGATGAGTTCTACGGTACCTTTTTCGGCAAGCGTGAGAAGTTCGTCGAGTTGGCTGCGGGAATAAGTGGCTTCCTCTCCGGCGGATTGTACCTCGACGAATTCGCCGGAGCCCGTCATGACGACGTTAGCATCGACGGATGCATCACGATCCTCGGGGTAGTCGAGGTCGAGTACGCAGCGATTGCGGTAGACGCCTACGGATATGGCTGCAAGGTGATCGAGGATGGGGTCTTCCTTGAGCTTCCCATTGTCAAGCAAGCTGTTTACTGCAAGGCGAGCGGCAAGCCATGCTCCGGTAATGGATGCTGTTCGAGTGCCCCCGTCAGCACGTAGAACGTCGCAATCGATCCAGAGTGTTTTCTCGGGTAGCTTCTTTAGGTCAAGTACAGCTCGGAGAGAGCGACCGATTAGGCGTTGTATTTCGATGTTACGTCCGTCTTGACGACCTCTGCTTATTGGCCGATCCTTACGGGTGAGTGTGGAATAGGGGAGCATCCCGTATTCTGCGGTAAGCCATCCGCCCTGTACTTTCTGGCGTTGCATCCAGTTGGGTACTTTATTCTCGATCATTGCAGCGCAAATGACCTGGGTGTGACCAAAGGAGGCGAGTACGGAACCGTTGGCATGAGGAGCTATTCCAGTTTCAAGCCTGACTTCCCGCATTTGATCGACTTCGCGACCGGACGGGCGGACAAACACTTGTTCGAGTTGCTCCTCTAGAGAACCGTGGTTTTTTGGGTCAGGCTTCATATTGCATAAGTGGTTCGGGGTCTATGACGTTGGATGGGGAGTCAGCGAGAGCTTCTCGAAACCAATCCCTTGCCGCGGGGTCGCCGTGGTGAAGGAAAATCGTCTTGGGTTCAAGTTTTTTAGCGAGGGCCAAAAGTTCCTCGCGGTCGGCGTGACCACTGAGGTCGTATTGGCGAATGCGAGCCCGGATGGGTGTAATGTAGTCAATCGCCTCGAATGTGAAGTCCTGTCCGTTTTGCTTGGTGAGCAGCTTGCCGCCAGGGGTGTCGGGGTCGCAGTAACCTACGAAAATGATGGTATTACGGTCACTCCCCAGTAGCCCTGATGCCAATGCGTAGGAGGGTGTGTTTTCCACCAGCATGCCACTGCTGACAAGGTATATGCCTGGTTGGTTTGGTTCTCGTCCAGGTTCTATCCGCCGGGCTACGGGCCGAACGCCTAGGCTTTTCAACACCTTTCGACTGAAGTTGATCTGGTGACTCTGTTTGGATATTTCGTGAAAATAATTTACGAGGTCCATTCCAAGGCCTGAACAAAATACGGGTGAGGCAGGAATGGCACCACGACGCCGGGCCTCTTCGAGAACAACTAGCATTTCCTGCATGCGACCAAGAGCGAATACCGGAATGAGAACGGATCCACCTCGATTGATTGTCTTTCGTATGTCTTCAAGCACGCGAACTATTTCGGCTTCGCGTTGCTTTTCGGGAGCTCGTGCAGTTAGTCCTCGGGTAGTCTCCATCACAAGAATGTCAACATGGTTCAGAGGTGGCTTGGCTCCTTTTAAAATGCGTTGGTCGTTGAAGAGAACATCGCCCGTAAAAAAAATGGTTTCCCCATTACGGGATACGGAACAGGAGACTGCTCCAACTACATGGCCTGCGTGATGGAGTGTCACTTCGAGCATATCATCGTCTTTTTCGAAGACGAATGGTTTCTCTAAGTCTAGCAGTTGGAAGCGATCCTTGAGAATGGAAACGTCTTCACGATTGTACAGGGGATACTCGGGCAGGTTTAGTTCTCCGCGTTGGCGTTTCATAACTGCCACCGAATTGCTGAGCATGCGTCGAGCAATGGCTCGAGTGGCTTGAGTTGCGAGAATGGGTGAGTCAGGATTTTCTCGAGAGAGGACGGGGAGGGAGCCTAAGTGATCGAGATGACAGTGCGTTAGAACGATGAAATCGAGAGACTTGCGTTGAACAAGTGAGAACTTGGGCATTGCCTTGTTCCCTGCTAGCTTTGGATGCAGTCCACTGTCGATAACGAAGCGAAAGGGACCAACTTCAATCAAGAGGCTGTTGGCACCTATTCCGCCACCGGGGTTTAGGTCCGTGAGTTTCACGAAAGGGTCGGGTCGGATCTCATGTCGTCGGGTATTTCGAGACGAAAATCCGGTATCCGCACGCGAATTTTGTTACCTAGTTCATCTATGCCATGAAAGGAACCCGAAGCGATTGCGCCTATGTGGGTAATATGGTAGCTGTTATAGGTGAATGTTTCGCCGGGCGTAAGGACCGGGGTTTCGCCAACTACCTTGTCGCCCTCTACTACTGTGGTTGTCTCATCATCGTTTTTAAGGACCCATTTACGACCAAGAATGGTAACGGTCCTATCGGAGAGGTTGTGGATGCTTAAAAAGTAAATGAAAGCGTGAGATAGAGCGTCGGGCAGGTTTACGTTCTCGCAGTGGTGGACGAGTTTGTCCAAAGCTACACGAAGGCCTTCTAGTTCTATGGTTTCTTGGGTCACGAAACGTTCTGGTTAAAAAAACAAACATTACTGAAGGAATAGGTAACGCCAATCCTTTTCATGGTGAAATATCGGAAACTTTAAGATTATTTACGAAAAACGCTTGCTCCTTTGCTCACCTGTTACACAAGAAGCATTATGCAACGTTTGGCTCTTATATCAGTGAGCGACAAGTCGGGAGTTCTACCCTTTGCCAAGACTTTGGTGGATGAACTCGGCTTTCGCATTCTTTCCACCGGTGGTACTGCCCACCTCTTACGGGAGGATGGCATAGATGTCGTCGACGTGAGCGATCATACGGGGTTTCCCGAAATGATGGACGGCAGGGTAAAGACTCTTCACCCCAAGATTCATGGCGGTTTGCTCTGTTTGCGCAACAATGAGGATCATCGCCAAGCCGCCGAGGCTCACGACATTCAGATGATCGAATTGGTCGTGGTGAACCTGTATCCATTTGAGGAAACCGTGGCTAAGCCCAGCGTGACCTTGGCTGAGGCGCTCGAGCAGATCGACATCGGTGGTCCCTCCATGCTCCGTAGCGCAGCAAAGAACCACCGCGACGTTACGGTTGTTTGTGATCCGGGTGACTACAGTCGAGTGCTCGATTCGCTCAAGGCGCAAGACGAGGAGGCTCTGTTGGCCTTGCGTTCCGAATTGGCCCTCAAGGTCTTTTGTAGGACCGCCGAATACGATGGCGCCATCTCCGAATACTTGAGCGAACAAGCCATGCAAGAGGCGGACGAACCTGATATTGATTCGATCTCGGGCTTCCCAAAAGTTCTTTCTGTCGATTCTGAGAAGGCGATGTCCTTGCGTTACGGGGAGAACCCTCACCAGCAAGCGGCTCTATATGGATCTTTTATGGAGCATTTCAATCAACTTCAAGGAAAGGAATTGAGCTATAATAACATTCTGGACATTTCTGCAGCCGCCTATTTGATTGGTGAATTCGAGCGTCCCACGGTAGCTATTCTGAAGCATACCAATCCTTGTGGCGTAGCTTGTGCCGACCATTTGACTGATGCCTGGGATCTCGCCTATGAAACGGACAGGCAAGCTCCCTTTGGAGGCATTATCGTTGTCAACAACACTCTGGACGAAGACTTGGCCTCAAAGATAGCCGATATTTTTTGCGAGGTTATCATTGCCCCTGGCTTTACCGCCGAAGCCCAAGAGATATTCGGCAAGAAGAAGAACTTGCGCTTGCTGGTTTCCAGAGCCGGATTCGGTCCTGAGACGCTACAGGAAATTCGTACCGTTCCCGGTGGGTTTCTCGCTCAAGATAGAGATCAAAAACGCATTAATCCGAAAAGCTATACTGTTCCCACCAAGAGAGAGCCTACAGAGGAAGAGTGGCGAGCCTTGCTGTTCGGTTGGCGAGTAGTTCGACATGTGAAGAGCAATGCGATCGTCTACGCGGGTTTGGAGAGAACCTTGGGCATCGGAGCGGGGCAAATGTCCCGTGTGGATAGTTCTAGGATCGCTGTTTGGAAGGCAGGGGAGGCAGGGTTGCCCCTAAATGGCTCGATCGTGGCTTCCGATGCATTCTTTCCTTTTGCAGATGGATTAATTGCCGCAGCCGAGTCAGGAGCCTGCGCCGCGATTCAGCCGGGTGGCAGCGTTCGTGACGATGAGGTGATCGCCGCCGCCGATGAACGCGACATGGCTATGGTCTTTACTGGGTCGCGTCACTTCCGCCACTAATAAGGCAACTGCTGGAAATCTCGGGAAAGACCTTGCGAGAAAGGAATTTCGGCCTAAACTTGAACTTGTTTAATTATTTATCTAATGTTTGAGAAATTTTCACCTTTGTTTTGTTCCCTCGTTCTTACGCATTTGTCTTTTGTTTTTGGTGGCTGCGGAGCCGCCGTTTTATCGGATGAAGGTTTGGCCAAGCAGGCGGGTAACCAATTCAATCAGATGAAAAAGAAGGAGAAAGTCTCGACCAATACTTCTCACAACCGGATGATTCAGCGTATAGGCAAGCGGATAACTGATGTTGCGGAGGTCGATATTCAGGGGACCGAGTGGGAATTCGTGGTTTTTGATAAATCTGAACCTAACGCATTTGCCATGCCCGGTGGCAAGGTAGGGGTTAATAGCGGGTTGATTGTTTTGTCGGATGGAAACGAGGACGAGGTCGCTGCCGTAATCGGTCATGAAATCGCGCATGTTGCCTTCCGTCACAGTAACAAGAGAATGTCGCAGGCGATGGGCTTGGCTCTTGGGGGAGCAATTCTTGACGTGGCTATGAGGAAAAAGGATAAGACGAACAGACAAATCGCTCGTGGCGCTTATGCAGCAGGTGCTACCGTTGGCGTGGCTTTGCCTTTCAGCCGATCCCAAGAACGCGAGGCCGATCATCGCGGGATTTATTATGCGGCGATGGCTGGATACGATCCCCGAGCAGCAATCAGTTTTTGGAAAAAAATGCAATCCAAGTCCAAAAGTCGAATGCCACAGTTTCTCTCCACTCATCCCGATTCGGGCAATCGCATAGCATTTCTTCAAGGCAATATGGATCGCGCCTTGGCCCTTTATCGCGAAGCAAAAGCTTCTCGTGGCGAAAAACCTAACCCTTAATTGGTTTCAACCGAACACCCATGTCCCTTCTTTCCGATCCCGCTCGGGCTCTCAGCGAGTATGTTTCTCACGCCAGCGTTTCCGCNGATCCCACTTTTGTATCAGGGGTAGCCTCCGCCCGTGAATTTGCCGTTGCCCGNCTCAAGGAGTTAGGCTTTGCCGTCGAAATCGTCGAGACGCCTATCCATCCNGTCGTTCTCGGCACTCGCGGAGATCCTTCTTGGCCACATCTGATCATCTACGGTCATTATGATGTTCAACCTGCCGATCCTCTTGATCTCTGGGAGAGTCCTGCTTTCGAAACCGAGATTCGCGATGGTCGCTTGTACGGGCGAGGAGCCGCCGACAACAAAGGTCCGCAAATCGTACATATGGCCGCTTTGGCTAGGGTCTTTGAAAAATATCCCGACTTGCCTCTTCGCATCACCTACTTGATTGAGGGCGAGGAAGAGATCGGTAGCCCGAGCTTCAGCGGTTTTCTTAACGAAAACAAAGAGAAACTGACAGGCGACATGGTTCTGGTTTCGGACACCGGTAGCCCAAGTCACGAGCAGTTGGTAGTGACTACCGGATTGCGGGGGCTCACGGCCCTTGAGGTGAAGGTGATTGGACCAAAACAAGATTTGCATTCTGGCGTACACGGAGGTCCGTTGCTAAATCCCCTGCAGGCATTGGCTGAGATTTGTGCATCCCTTCACGACTCCGATGGATGTGTCAGTATTCCCGGTTTTTACGATGCGGTCCAAAAGCCGGAAGAGTGGGAACGGGAAGAATTGATGAAGATGCCATTAACCGAAAGCAAGTATGCCGAATTTCTCGGGGTCGAACATTTTCACCCCCCGAAGGGCTATTCCCCCTTGGAATCTCTTCGGTTTGCGCCGACTCTTGAATTCAACGGTATGGGCGGTGGTTACCAAGGTGAGGGCTCAAAGACCGTCATTCCCAGCGAGGCATTCGTCAAAATCACTTGTCGTTTGGTGCCTAATCAAACGGCGGAAGAGATCACGAAGCTGGTTAAGGAAGCCATCGAGAGCAAGTGCCCGCCTCAGGTTCGGATTGAAGTTACCGTTACGGGTGGGGGAGACCCCTATGTCGTGGTTCCGCCCGGGAAACCGGGTGCTGACCTTGAGTCGCCAGCGTTGCTCAAGAAAGCTTTCGCGGCAGCAGAGAATCGTATCGAAGAAGCGTTTGGAACTCACCCCATTTACCTTAGAGAGGGTGGCAGTATCCCCATAATTTGTGATCTCAAGAGGGTGGCGGGATTGGATTCTTTGCTGATCGGTCTCTTTACCAACGAAGACAATCTGCATGCCCCGAACGAGAGTTTTCACCTAGGCATAATGAAGAAAGCTATAGATGCATTTGAGAAATTCTTTCTCGATTTGGCCGAGAGGTAATAGTAATCTGGTATCGGCTCGACTTGCCACGGATTCACCAGCCTAGTTATTCTTGAGTATAAGAAACTGAGCCCTACGATCCGCTTTCGATTCACTTGCAGATGCATTCGGAACTGATTTTTCATCCCCTATGGAAATGACCTCAATTCTAGATGCGTCACAACCAAGATCCACTAAGTAATTCTTAACTGTGGAAGCCCTTCTGTCTCCGAGGGACTTGTTGTATTCTGGAGTTCCTTTCCAGTCGCAGTATCCCTCGATAATTACACTAGCCTGGGGAGATTGTTGCATGAAGTCAGCGACCTCCTTGACTTTGGATCTTTCTGCTGCCGCCAGGTTGTACTGGTCGAATCCGAAGTAAACGGGGTCGAAAGGTCTTATTACATTGTTCGGATCGCTGAATGCTGCGAGATTGGGATTTCGCTGAGACAAAATATCATCATTCAATGGATTGTTGATCAGATCGCCTCCTTGAGCGAAGTCGTCAGCACCAGAATTGAAACCGTCCCCATTCTCACCGCCTGCTCCACCACGGTTCAGGGTTGAGTCGGGATCGGTGTTTTTTTTGCAGCTTGCAAAAGAGAAGACCATTAAAAGGAGGCAGATCGCGTTAAGTATTTTCATGACTGGAGGAAACTAGCTGTCCTTTTGGACGAGAAATTGAGCTTTCCGTTCTAGGCTTGCCGTTGAGGAATCGGCGTTTGGCGTCGCAGCTTCATCACCCATGGACCTTACGTCGATGCGACTTGCATCGCACCCGAGGTCGATCAGATATTGCTGGATGCTGGATGCTCGTCGATCGCCGAGCGCCTTGTTGTAGGCCGGGGTACCTTTCCAATCGCAGTGACCTTCTATAAGTATGCGAGCATCACGATTGATTTGCATGAACTCGGCTACTTGCTGCAATTTAGGCCTCTCCTCTTGACCGACGTTGTATTGGTCGAATCCAAAGTAAATGGCCTCGAATGGTCGTTCGGCGCCCTCGAGGACATCCTCATCTCCCCAAGAGCTGTTTTGAAGGACAAGTCCCTCGTCTCCCAACTCGTTGTTGATTACATCGCCGCCATTGGCAAAATCGTCTTCACCGAATCTTCCGGCAGTTCCGTCTCCATTCATGAAAGTGTTGCGCCCACCACTCTTAATGAGTACGGTGTCTTCAGGGTTCGGTCCCTCCTTCTTGGAACAACCAAACGAAAACCCGACCAAAATTCCAGATACTACCAACAACTTTATTTTTTTCATAATTATACTTTCCGCCACAATTTAATACTGAGAGATTCCCATATCTCAGCTGGGAAAACCAACTATCCCCCTTAAATGGACTTCGTCAACGAGAAAACGTTCGAGAAATCACCGGTTTGTATTTTGGTCGATAATGGTTCCTTGAAGCCGGACGCCATTCTGGCACTTCGGCGAGTCGCCGATCAATTGGCATTTCGTACCAATTTTGATTTTCGTGCCGCAGGTTTACTTCACTCGGACAAAGTGGACGCTTCCCACTTGGGTTGTCGACCCGCTCGTGTATTCTTGGAGTCGATGCAGGAATTGCTGGATTTGGGACAACGAGATTTTCTCATCTTGCCATTTTTTCTTGGGCCCAGTCTAGCTATCGTGGATTGGCTCCCTAAGAAATTGGAAGCCTTTCGCAACAACTATCAAGACCTTAAGGTCAAGATAGCCTCTCCGTTGTTCGGGAATGGTGATGGCGCCGAAGCTTTGGCCACAGTTATTAAGGATAGAGTTGGGGAGGTCGTGGAACGGGAGGGATTGCGACGTCCTTTTATCGCCCTTGTCGATCATGGAACCCCCGCAATAGTTGTTAACGAGGTTCGAGAGCGGGTAGTCGAGATTGCCGAGTCCTTTCTCGGCAACAAGGTTGCGGGTCTTGCGAGTTGCTCGATGGAGCGAAGACCCGAACCTGAATACGACTTCAATGATCCCCTCTTAGTTGACTTGTTGCAGGATCGTAATGTGGTGCCGGCGGGCGACATTGTGGTTGCCTTGCTTTTTCTTTCACCGGGGAGGCATGCTGGAACCGGGGGTGACGTCGAGATGATCTGCGAAGAGGCGCGACGAGACAGGGACGACTTGCGAATATTTTTGACCGAACCGTTGGGGGAGCATCCGGTCGTTGTCGACCTCTTAGAGCAACGTGTCCGTGAATGCCTTTAAGGAGATTAACCTGATAGAGGTTTTCCTAAAATATTCCCTTTGAAACAGCAATGGATTTAGAGAATTGGCAAAGACTTGAGTTTGCAGATCTTTTCTTCCCTTCAGCTTATGTTTCAAGTCGACTTACCGTTGGTGTAAAGTTTATTTAAATGAGATATTTTTTTTAATCCGAATTTAGCCAACTTGTTTACACGCTGTTAGTATTTTGTAATGACGAACAAGGTTCTCTTAGTCTCAGTGTTGTTGGCGACTGGTAGCGTTGGATATTTTCTGGGCTATCTTGAGAGAGAGGAATCCCACCACTCAGCAGGGGGTGATCAATTGGACTCTGGGGCATCAACCGAATTCGATTCTCTAGCTAGTTCAGATTCAAATCGGGAATCAAAAGATCCTTTGTCTCCTTCGCAGTTTTCCCGACAAGACAAGACTGATTGGGGAATATTTACAGCTCAGGAAATGATTTCTGAATTTGACGTCGATCCGAATGACCTGCCCCCTCTGGATGGAGAAGAAATTCGGAAAAAGCTCGGTTCTGCTCTGCAGAGTGATAACTTAGTCTCCCGGAATCGGGCGATTGCCGATATGCTGTCTCGGTTAACCCCTGAAAACGCCAAAGATGCGCTCAGCGTATTCGAAAACACTCCGCGCGCTTACCATACCGACAACAATTTTCGTCTATTCATGCACGCTTGGGGAAAAGTCGACGGCAAGGCCGTTTTCGATTACATGGATAATAATCCTGACCATCACTCTGTCGGCGACGCTCACGTCTGGGCTATTTCCGGATGGACTCAATCTGACCCGCAAGCTGCATTCGATTACGTGACTTCGCGAGAGAAGACCGATTACGGCCTCTATCACGGAATGTTGCGTGGATGGGGCAGGGTGGACTTGGAGGGAGCCGGCCAGTTTGTAGCCAACCTTGAGGACGACGGATTGAAGTACAGGTTGGTCAGCGTGGTCGGAGAGTCGTATGCGGAACAGTACGGCGTTCAGGGAGCGTTGAATTGGGCCACGAGTATGACCGGCGAAACCTCGGACGCTCGATTTTCGGGCGCCGCTTTGGACGACGCCATACGGCGAGCCGTCAACCAAGATCCTTCTATGGCTGCGGAATGGATTAGTTCCAATCGGGATCAACCTCATTTGAAGAATTGGATGTTCGAGCATGCCGCCGGTAGAATGGCCCATCGCGATCCCCAAGCCGCCGCTGTATGGGTGCGTCAGAATATGGATGATAAAAGAGTAAACGGAGGTGTTGTCGGTCGCGTTGCGCACGAGTGGGCGAAAAAGGAGCCTGCAGCCGCTGCCGAGTGGGTCGANGGCATGCGNGATTCCAAGGTNTTCAACAAGGAACTCACCGAGCGATTNCTTGGTCCTTGGGCGAAAAGGGATTCCACCGCCGCCTTGACTTGGGCGAATACTTTGAANCCGGANCTTCGCCGGCCCGCCCTTGGCCGAATNATAGGAGCTATGCCTCAGGAGCAACTNGGATCGGTTACCGAATGGATAACGAATGCGCCCGAAGATTCNATCATGGATGGCGCGCGAGCNGCGTTCGCCTACAGAACNATGNGCGANAACCCCCGGCAGGCTATGGAGCAAGCCCTGAGAATGCAGGATGCTTTGGGGCGAGAAAAGACCGTAGTCGCCGTGGCTAAGAAAATGTTCAAGGACAACCCCGAGGGAATCAAGGAGTGGCTTCCCGAAAGTGGACTAAGTGTCCCGGCTCAACAACGTGTGATGCGTGACAGGTAAGCCGTTTGCAAAAGGTCTTTTTGGCGGGGCTAAGTCTAGTTAGTCTCGAGTTGTCCGAATCGTTTTCTTGACCTCACTTTTCCACCAACCAGATGTTCTGAAAGCGTACGGGGTTGCCGTGTCCTTGCAGGTGGATTTGGCCCTTTTCTTTTTCGGGTCGTCCGCCGCCGGCTCCGGTGCCCTTGTGCAATTCGTAGTCGTCGTGGATAACCACGCCGTTGTGCCGGGTGGTTATGCGTGCGTTCTTGACTTTTTTACCGTCTTTGAAGCGCGGGGTGGTGAATTCGATGTCGTATGTTTGCCAAGTTAAGGGAGGTAGGCACATGTTCACTGCGGGAGGTTTGTTCCTGTAAAGTGCTCCGCAGAAGTTGAACTCTCCTTTGATTCCGAAGGAGTCGAGGATCTGGGTCTCGTAGTTGTTGAATATGTATACGCCGCTGTTGCCACGGTCCTGGCTGCCTGGTTTGGTCTTCGGCTTGTAGGGAGTGCGGAACTCGAGGTGGAGGGTGAAGTCGCCGAAGGAGTCCATCGATACGACTCCTTCCTTGAGCAATTCGCCGTCCAGTTTCTTGCCGTCGGAGAAGCGGTCGGCGCCTTTGCCGCCGAAGAGTATCTTGGCGCCTTTGGATGGCTTTTTGCCAAGGGTAGGGCTCTTGCGGTTCACGCGGTCGTAGACGAACAGTTTTTCGTCGCCCTTGGTTCCGGTGGCGGTGTTGCCTGAAATGACCACTGTTTCGCCGCCTGAGGCTTTCAAGGTGGTCCTGCCGTCCTTCGTTTCACCGTTGAGCAAGACGAACTCTTTGTTCTCGGCTCCGCTGCCTGGGAGACCTTCATTGTACAAGGCAGCTTGAAATTTCCCGTCGCCAAGAGCCACGACTTGGAGACCGTAACCGCCACTACCTTTTCCAATCGCAGGGGATGCGGCGTATTCGCCTTGGATGGCGAAGTCTGGGTCCTTGGCGGCTTCTTTCGGATCGGTGCTGGCATTGCCGGGTTTGGCCGCGTGGAGGATATGGACTCCTGCTAGTAGCAAGGCGGCGCTAATCTTCATTTTGAATTTTATTTTGAGATGGGTCATTGAATTCCTTATCCTTTGATGCAAAAAAGATGATTTACGCCACGAACATAAAGGCGTCCATTTGAAAAAGCAGGCGTAGCAAAGGTTTTTTCTCCCACCATGTTTTCGGTCACGATTTCGAATTTCGGGCCCGCTTTTACTACGGTCATGATGCCTTGGTCGGACAGGAAATACACTAGGCCGTTTGCCTTGAGGAGCGAGGCGCTGTGACCGCCCTTGAGCCTTTCCATCCACAATCTCTCTCCTGTTTTGGCCTCGAAGCAACTGGCTACTCCGTTGTCGGCCACCACGATGAAGTAGGGCCCGATGGCAACCGGGCTGGGAACGTAGGAGCATCCCTTGGTCGTTTGCCACACTACGTGAGTCTTGGTTACGTTTCCGGAACCGTCGGGACGGATGGCCTGCATGAAGCGCTTGGGAAAACCGCAGGTCATGAACAGAAGGTCGCCGTTGTAGACTAGTGATGCGACGTATTGCTGAGTTGGGCCGTCACTGATCCAGTGTTGTTTTCCGTTGTCGGGGTCGTAACTGGCGACACAGAGACTGCCCGAAAGTATCAACTGGTTGCGACCCTCTATGGTTCGCAGCAACGGGGTGCAGTAGCTGCGGGTGTTGTTGGGGCGATCGGTTTTCCAAATCGTCTTGCCGGTCTTCTTGTCGAGGGCGACCAGATAGCCTGGGCCGTCGTGATCGCCGTTTACGATCACCTTGTCTTTCCAGAGCACGGGGGAAGAGCAATAGCCGTGGATGCTGGAGAATACGCCCGGGCGAACTTCCCACAGTTTCTTGCCGTCGAGGTCGTAGGCGGCGACGAACATGTGGTTTTGGTCCAGAAAACTCAGGTATATGCGTTCTCCATCGCAGGAAGGCGTGCTGGATGCCCGGCTATTTAGGCGATGGACCCCTTCCAAAGGAGATTTCAAAACTATCTTCCTCCACAGTTCTTTCCCGCTTTTTCGATCCAAGCAGAGCAATTCGCGCGTTTCCGTTTCCTCTATGACTGCGACGACGTATATTTGATCCCCGATGATGATCGGCGAGGCGTGTCCTTTGCCATTGATAGGTGTTTTCCAAACGAGATTCTCAGGTAACTTCCAGTCGACGGGTGCTTTCGGATCCCTGACGGTGCCGTCGCCCAATGCCCCTCTCCATGCAGGCCAATCCTCGGCGTAAGCATGTGAAGCGAATCCGTTTGAGGCGAAAGCCGCGCAGGCTAAGATTAAGAATTTACTCATTTCGTGAACTTGTCTGTTCAGGAGTGATTGGCCAGTCAAAAGCATGTTTGGGTTAAGCTTTGTTCTTGAAGGTCAATCTGATTGACCTAGCTTTAGCTTTACTTGCTATAATGTTTCCACATGCCCTCAATACTTCGAACCAAAGCAACAATTTAATAGCATGAGCTCCGAACTAGCTTCATTGATGACTCTTCTCGACTGTTACACTGTTGTTTCGTTGATACATGCTCTTTAGGATGCGGGCGTGAGCGCAAAAGTCGCCATAGCCGTCGCGGCTCATCCCGACGACGTCGAGTTCATGATGGGGGGGACGCTCCATCTATTGAAGCAAGCTGGTTGGGAGACTCATTACCTGAACATGTCCTCCGGGAATTGCGGAAGCCAAAAGATGAATGCCGAGGAAACGTCCCAAGTTCGTGGCGATGAAGCCCAACGAGCTGCGGAATTACTTGGTGCGACTTGGCATCCCGACTTTTCCAACGACTTGGAAATCCTATATGATCTAGGACACCTGCGTAAGCTTGCCGCCATCCTTCACGAGGTGGCTCCCGACGTCGTGCTCACGCATTCTCCCCAAGATTACATGGAGGACCACGTAAACGTTTCCAGGCTGGCCGTGACGGCCGCGTTCACGCATTCGATGCCCAATTTTGAGACGGATCCTCCCATCGAGCCACCTTACAAGGAAGTCACGGTCTACCATGCCATGCCTTACGGATTGAGGGACAACCTTCGAAGGAAAGTGGATGCCGGTTTATTCGTGGACGTCGCATCTGTCGCCGAACACAAGCTCAGCGCGCTTGCCGCCCACGAGAGCCAAAGGTCTTGGCTGGACGCCAGCCAAGGTCTGGATTCCTACTTGGCCAAGATGGAGGAATTGGATCGCGAAGTGGGCACTTTGTCTGAATGTTTTGAACGTGCCGAGGGTTGGCGCAGGCATCATCATCCCGGCTTTACTTCCGAGGAAGTCGACCCGCTGCTTGAAGCTCTTCCTGATTATTGCCATGTAAACGAAGAATACGAAAGGAACTTGAATCATGCCACGTAAGCAAAGTTGCATAGCTCCGGATTGGTGGGACTACACCACGCTCGAGGACGATTTGATCAACGACGCCGCAAAGCTGACCGAGAAGGATTTGTCCGAATTGTCTCGCGAAGGTTTCGAGGTGCGGATGTACGACACCTTGGAGGACTTTTACTTGGCTGAGGCTCTGGAGTACGTCGAGGTTTGGAAGCAGGCAACGCCCGATAACCCCGCTGGGATCTGCGGACCCATCGGTCCGACCGAGCAATTACCTCTTGTGGCCAGACTGGTCAACGAACTCGAAATTTCCCTGAAGGATGCTCACTTCTGGGGCATGGACGAATGGTACGAGGACGGCAAGGAGGTCTCGGTGGATCACCCTCTATCCTTCGAAAAGGCGGATCGTGAATTGTGCTTTGATCTTATCCGTGAGGATCTTCGCCCTCCCGAGCACAACCTTCATTTTCCGAAGGCGGACGTTTCGCCATTCCGCGAAAGCTGGGATGGCGTCCGTTGCGTAGTCATGCAGGGAGGGCAGGGAGACGTAAAGCATTGGGCTTTCAACGATCCCTTTCGTCGCGAAGGCGCCCATGCGGACGCCCCGCCGAGTCCCGAGGAATACCGAATGCTGGCTACCCGCATCGTCGAGTTGCATCCCATCACTCTTTCCCAAAATGCCCGCACCTCGGGAGGTGGAAACGTCACCATGGTCCCTCAACAGGCGATCACAGTCGGGCCGCAGGAAACCTGGCGGGCCGAACGAGTATCCATTTGGCAGGCGGGCACGCACGACAACCCGCTCGGTCAACGCCTTACTGCCTTGATGATTTCAAAGGGGATCGCCGACAGTGCTGTCCCGATGTCCCTTTTAGCCGAGCACCCTAACGTTCGGTTCAACTACTTTCAGGGAGGTCTGGGAACCTGCTCGGTGGAAATGCACTGAGCCAAAGATTTACCCTTCAAGGGTTCGGTGGCGCCAGCCAAATTCCTGCGATTAGGAGAGCGGCGCCAAGGAAACGTCTAACGAGCACTCCCTTTGGGGCTCTCCCCTCGCTGATTCCGATGAAGGATCCGAGGCAAGCCACGAACAGGATGCTCCATAAGCCCCGGGAGGCGTAAAAGACGTTGGCTTCGGTGGGTACGTCGAAAAAGCCAATGGCGATTGACATAAGCATCGCTTGCAAGGCCATAGGGATACTGCCCAGCAAGAGCCATTTGTCGGCTTCTTTCCGCCAACCGAGAAAAGGTCCTTTGCTGAAGGGTAAGAGAAAGACCGAAAGGATGCCGACGGTCGCCACCATGACGAAGAGCAAATGAAAGGGGTCGGCAGTCTTGGCGAAGTGCGGGACGAGCGCGTCGGTGAGGCCGAATCCGGCGGCGGTTATGACGGCGAGACCGAGGCCGATCAGTGACGGCCGGTAGTTCTTTGCGGGCCAACCAAGAAGACCTACGGCGATTCCTGCGAGCCCGGCTGCCCACCAAGTTTGCGAGGGCAGGGTGTCCTTGAAGCCGAGAAGAACAAGGAATACGGCGACGAAGAGTGATTTCGATCCAAGGATGGGCGTGATTACGGAAGCTTCGCCACGACGCAAGGCGAGAAAGCAGGCAGTCTGCGAGGCGAAGAATAGGACACCGACGAGGAAGCCGTTTTGAAGAGTCGAATAAGTGAACGCTTGCTCGGACAGAAACGGGTAAGGGATGAATATGAGGGTGATGAGCCAGTTCGAGTAGGCCAAGGAACGAAAAGTGCCCGCACCCGTATCCAGGGCTCTCTTGCAGAAAAGGGCGGAAATCCCGTAAAGGGCTCCCGCGGCGAAGGCCAGCAGGAGTGGTGTCATGAATAGAGAGGCGACTTCCTCAATTCGGAACCTGCAATAGCCTGGGCGAAGCTTTCTCCACCAAACCCGCCTCGCGTTGACCTTTTCCCGATTTATTGGTGTCGCCTAGCTCCATCCTCGCTTTCTCAGCGAGTGCAAGCAATCGTTGGACTACTTCTGGATGGTCGACGGATACATTCTTAGTTTCCCCGATATCGGCATCAAGATCGTAAAGTTGCTGTAGCGTCTTGCCTTCGGGTTTGCCCCAGTTGCGCTTCTTGGAGTCGAGGGGGAGGTGAAGCTTCCATTTTCCCGAACGCACGCACTGAAGCTGGTCCATTTGGTAATAATAGAATGCCTCGTGCTTGGACTTGGCTTTTTTTTCGCCAAGCAGAATGCTGCTAGCGTCATGCCCGTCGATGGTCTTTTCGGGCAAGGGGGCTCCGGCTAGCTTGGCAAAGGTGGGAAGGAGATCGATAGTGGAAACGATCTCGGAGCTTTCGGAACCTTCGGGAATCTTGCCCGGCCATCTCACCACACAGGGTACGCGTTGCCCGCCTTCCCAAGTTTGCCCTTTTCGTCCGCGGAGGGGAGAGTTGCTGCCCTTTTGCTGTGAACCGTTGTCCGAGGTGAATAGAACCAAAGTGTTTTCATCTACTCCGGTGTCTTTAAGAGCTTTTAGTATTTCTCCCGTCGACCAGTCGATTTCCTCGATGGTGTCTCCATAACGTCCTTGGGCGGATTTCCCCTTGAATCGAGAACTGGCAAAAAGAGGAACGTGGGGAAAGGTGTGCGGTAGATATATGAAGAACGGCTTGTCCTTATTGCGATATATGAACTGCACCACTTCCTTGGTGTATCGCGGCGTGAGCATCGGCTGATCTACGGGAGATTCGATGACTCTTTCATTCCTTAGAAGAGGCAAGGGCACCTCCTTGCGGTTCATGTCGTTCGAATACGGGATACCGAAATAAGAATCGAAGCCCTGGTTGTGAGGCAGGAACTTCGGATGATCGCCTACGTGCCATTTGCCTACGCATATGGTGGCGTAGTCCTTGGCTTTCAACGTTTCCGCGATTGTGGTTTCCTCGGGGTTCAATCCCTTTTTGTCGGCAGGAAACAAAACGCAGAGGTTTCTGTCGTTTACGTGCATGTTTACGCGTCTTGGGTAGCACCCCGTCAGCAAACTGGAGCGGGAGGGCGAGCACACGCTGCAGGTGGAATAGAAACTTGTAAGTCTCATGCCTTCGGACGCCATGCGATCCAGATTAGGGGTCTTGATTTTCTTTGAGCCAAAGCAACCAAGATCGGCGTAACCTAGATCGTCACAGAAAATTACGACGAAATTGGGAGGTCTTTCCTCGGCACTTATGAAGGTGCAGAAACCTATGCAGAAAGCAAATGCATGAATACGGCTTTTCACAAGTTATGCTTTGTTCGAATTCAATTAATTCAGGAATTCCTTGCTGAGTGCGGCGCATTCTTTCGCGGTTCGCTCGCCTTGTTTGATTATGAGGCGATATTTTATGGACAAGGGCTTGCTGGGGGTGATCTCCGTCTTGAAGTAGGAACCGAAGCGTCCATAGTCGCGCTCGCTGTAGAAGGATGGTTTCGGGTTGGATGGATGATCAAGATAAAGAGTGAAGTAGCGGTCTCCCCCAACGACGATGCTTTGCCCCTTCCAGGCAACATCCTTCATGTCCTTGTTGGCGGGCCAGTTTTTCGTTTTGCCTTCTGCATCCTTCCCGCCGAACGGGCGTACGTAGTAGGTCTGTCTTGCGGTTTTCGAGGCCACTTCATTGGAAGCGCGAAACTGGAATCCGGCGTGCTGAGGGTCGCCGTCCAGACCGACTTTCTCTTGAGTCGTACTGAGCTTGGATTCGAAGTCGACTTGCAGGGAGCCGTCGTCGCGATGAGAGAAGGTAAGCTGGCGATGCTCGGTGGCGAAAACGGTTCCATCGTCGATCCGCCATGCGATCTCTACTTTCTGTACGGCTTTGTCTCCACCTTCTTGGGAGATGGTCTTTTCGTGAGTCTGGTAGCCTCGCTTGCAATGCCACGTGTCTATGCCGACTTTCTTGCCGTCCTTGTCTTGCGCAGTGCACTTGGAGAACCCGAAATATATGCCACGGTGGTGCGTGTAACGTCCCCCGGGACCCTTGGTGAGGAACTCTTTGCCATCGGACTGGTAGACGTGATGGAATGGCTTGTAGGTAAGTTCGCGGTCTTTTGGGTCCATGCGCTCATAGACGTAGCGGGCGATGTTCTTTCCGTTTTTTTGCAGGTCGACGTGTTTGCCGGATTCGTCCTTCCAGGAGAAACCCTTTTTTGCAAATGCCGAGGGCATGGCGTTGATACATAGGGCCACGATGAGGGAGGCCGAAAGGGAAAGCGTCTTATTGCTCATGATTGTTGTTCTTGGGTTGTTATCGAAAGGTTGGTTCAGCAAATGTGGGGTTGCTCTCTTTTCCAAGCGTAATCTTGGATTTCCTTGTTTTAAGATTTTTAATGAAACTGCTCAAACGAAACTCGTATTCTTCCTTATATGATTTAATGTGAGTTTCGTGAGCATCAGTAACCTATCGTTTTTACCTCTTTCATTTATCGCTGCGTCTGCGTTCGGTCAGATAGATTTCCAAAAGGAGGTATTACCCATATTGCAGGATCGCTGCATCGAGTGCCACAAGGCTCCTTTTGAACAAAACGGCCGAACCAAGGAACCTAAAGCCGGCCTTCGCTTGGACGGCATCGCTCATATCCTTCATGGTAGCGACGACGGCAAGGTGATTGCCCCAAATCACCCTAGTGAAAGTCCTCTTTACAAACGAATCATACTTCCGTCGGACGACGACGACGTGATGCCGCCGAAGGGGGAACCATTGACCGTTGCTCAGCAGGAAGTCATTCGGAAGTGGATTGCCCAAGGTGTCGATTTCGGAACATGGGTAGGTGCGACCGACGGAACCGAGAAGTTTGCCGAAAAGGTGAAGACTGAAGTTACTTACGTTCCCGCCCACCATTCCTCTTATAATGCATTGGCAATGGGTTTGAAGCCTCTGCCGCAAGAAACTCTAAATAAAGTAAGGATGTCGTCAGGTGCTTTGATTCGTCCCATCGGGATCGGCAATCCTCTGCTTGAAGTTCGTTTCCTCGCCGAGTCGGTCAACTCCGGCGATGAGGATCTCGCAAAGTTGGCTCCACTTCGTCAGCATCTTTGCAAGCTCGACATTTCTCGAACGCAGGTGACAAGCAATTGTTTCGAAATCTTAAAAACTTTTCCCCGTATCACTCGTCTAGATTTTCGAGAGACCAAGATTACCGATGACGGTCTAGAGGCGCTTTCACGATTGCAGTACTTGAGTTACCTCAACCTGGGTGGAACTGAAGTTGGTGACGCCGGTCTTCGCAAGCTACTAAAATTTGAGAAATTGCAGGAGGTTTATCTTTGGCAAAGCTCCTCAACTCGACTAGGCGTGGAAGGCATTCGTCGACGAATCCCGGGCTTAAAAATCAGAATGTAGACTTAACTACCCACCGAACTTCCAGAGGTGGGCGTCGGAGCGGAGGTAGAGGGCGTTGCCCGAAATTGCGGG
>PCBO01000005.1 GCA_002730975.1 Opitutia bacterium | reverse complement strand
CCATCGAAGATCTGCACGCAACCATCTTTACCGCCATGGGCATCAGTCCGAAAACCGCGTACGATGTTGAAAAGCGTCCGTTCTTCGCGACCAAGGACGGAACCGGAAAGTCCGCCACCGGGGTCTTCGCCTAAGCTTTCTTTGGCGGTGATTTGCTCTTGCCCCCTCCATAGCCAAATTCACACATCTAAGTTGATGTTGCCGGTGCCTTTGTTTTTATTCAAAGTTTGCTTGCCATCTGTCTTTGCTTAAATCCGTCGATGTCATTTATTAAGCCCGGTTTTTGCTTTTCTTGTATCTTGTGGATTACCATCTCCTTCCATGCTGCCCAGCCTCCAAATGTCTTGTTCATTGCCATCGACGATCTCAACGACTGGGTCGGTTGTCTAGGTGGACATCCCCAGTCCAAGACTCCGAACCTCGATCGCTTGGCGTCCTCGGGTATTCTTTTCACTAACGCTCATTGCGATGCTCCGGCCTGCAACCCCTCTCGGACGGCGGTTTTTACTGGCATTTCTCCCCATAATTCGGGGCTTTATCGAAACGGACAGAAGATGCGAGAGGCTTTGCCTGACGCCGAATTGTTGCCCAAGACCTTTTCCAAAGCAGGATACCACTCAAGTGGTTCGGGGAAAATGTTGCACTACTTTATCGACGCTCAATCTTGGGACGAGTACTTCCCGCCGAAGGAAGCAGAGAATCCTTTTCCGGATACCTTGGGTCCTCCGAAACGCCCGGTCAGTTTGCCTCGTGGCGGTCCCTGGCAATACTATGAGACTGACTGGGGGTCGATCGATGCCACCGACAAGGAATACGGGGGAGACTACTCGGTCGCTGAATGGGTCGGGAAACGTTTGTCCAAGAAACAAGACAAGCCGTTCTTTCTAGCTTGTGGTATCTACCGACCGCATGAGCCATGGTTCGTTCCGAAAAAGTATTTCGATGCTTTCCCGTTGGACAAAATTCAGTTGCCCCCCGGTTATCGAGCGGATGACTTGGATGACTTGTCTCCGGTAGCCAAGAACTTGGCCGATAATCGTTACTTCCCGCACATTCGGGCTCAAAAGCAATGGAAGCAGGGTATCCAAGGATACCTCGCCTCAATCTATTTTGCCGACGCCATGGTGGGTCTCGTCCTCGATGCCCTGGAAAAAGGCCCCCATGCGAACAACACCATAGTAGCCCTTTGGTCGGACCATGGTTGGCATTTGGGGGAAAAGGAACATTGGCAAAAGTTCACTACTTGGCGGGTTTGCTCCCGCGTACCGCTGATCTTGCGTGTTCCCAAAGGGGTTCCCGGTTTGGCGAGTGGCACCCAACCCGCATCATGCGGTAAGCCGGTCAACTTGCGGAGCCTCGCACCGACCTTGCTCCAGTTGTGCGGGTTGCCGCCCCGCAAAGTACACGACGGTCCCAGTCTCGTTCCCCTGTTGGAAAACCCTAAGGCAGAATGGTCGCATGTCGCCCTCACTCACCTCCATCAGCCGGGTAGCTTTGGCCTTACTGAAGAGAGTTGGCGATACCTTCGTTTCAAGGATGGTGAAGAGGAACTTTATAATACGGCGAACGATCCCTATGAATGGTCTAACCTAGCTGGGAAAGACAAGCATCGGCAGACCTTGCGGCGTCTTCGTTCTATTGCCCCCAAAAGATTCGCTAAACCCGTCGAGCCCAAGGTCGATTCCCTACCGGCCCTTCAATGGAAACCCCTCGCAAAAGAGGCCAAGGCGCCCCCATCGAACCCGGATGGCGGAGCCTTTGATGTCATTTTCTTGAATCATAGCAAGGGCAAGGTACAACTCCTGTGGATGAACGGCTCCGGCGGGACCAAACCTTATGCAGTAATTGCTCCCGCTGGGCTCTATCGCCAACGCACCCGACCCGGGGCGGTCTGGATGATCACCGACGCGGAGAGAGGAGCAGGGCGTTCCTTGGGATACTTCGAAGTCGGCGATCGATCAGCTCGTGCCGTTATTCCGAAATAGCAAGCAGGTGTCCTTCACTCGCTCACTTTTTAGTTAATGTTCTTAACTCGTTTTCTATCTTTTTAGGAGTTCGCACCTGTGCCGTTCGTCAAAAGGAGCAAGTCGTAGGAATCAAATTCTGTCTCGACGAAAGTACTTTGGGAGTTATGCCGAAGCAGAATTTCACGCTCGAGGGAGACAATATGAAGGATTAGTTCTTCGGTGCTTTCTTTGTCCTACCGCTCAAATGAATTTTAACTATCGAATTGGGCAAGAAGCATGAGCTCAATCCTCCGGGATTCAACTACGCCGACTGAGTGCAGTCTCTTTTTGCTTTGCTAAGCAATTCCTCGGCTATCTAGCCAAGGAAAGCTGATACGGACTTAACGATTACGTTTTTCCTTGATGTGCCCAATTACTTCGCGCATTTCGCGCAGGTCTTGCCTCAATTCCTCGACCTCGCGACGTAATTGATGCACTTCACCATTGCGACCGGCCCGGTCTTCTTCGTGATGGCGCCGGTCGTGATCATTACCTTTGCGATGCTCGCCATGGGCTCGTCGCTCCACCTCCTCGGCGACGTCATGCATGCCCGCGGCATGGAGATGTTCAATGGCTACCTTTAGATGATTGATTCTTTCTTCCATGCGCCGATCGCCCTCGTGTCGTTCTCCGTTATGGTGACGCTGCTCCCTTTGATGACGGAAATGGTCTATTTTTTCGGCTAATTCGTTTTCGTGACGCTGCGCCTCCTCATGGCGGTTGTTTTCACGCAATTCGTGGATGTGCCGCTTTTGCTCCACTACCCAGCGTTCGAAGCGTTCGTCTTTTTCACCATGATGACGCTCGCCACGTTCTCGCTCTCTTTCATGGTGTTCGTGTTCACGCTCGCGATGGAAATGCTCCATTTTCTCTGCCAGTTCGCGTTCCAGGCGTTTGGCTTCCTCATGACGTTTGTTCTCATGTAGCTCATGGATGCGCCGTTCTTGAGCATGAGCCCAGCGTTGCAGTTCGTTCCCTTTAATGTCTCGATCGGCATGTTCATTGTGGTGCCGTTCTCTTTCCTCGTTTCTACGGTGCTTTAGTTTTTCTTCCACGATGCGCCGAGTTTCCTCCTGCAGCTTCTTCGCTTCCTCGTGTTTGCCGGCTTCCGCTAGTTCACGAATTTCGCGTTCCCGTTGATGGACCCAGCGATCGAGAGGATCTCCATCGTACTCCAGGTCGCCTCGTTCAGTATGGTGGTGGTTTCTGTGCTCATCTCGTTTTCCTCTTTCGCGGTGACCCATTTTTTCTGCCATTACTTTCCGTGTTTCACGAATCAGGTGGGCCGCTTCTTCGTTACGTCCCCTTTTTTTTAGTGACTCGATTTGACGATGTTGCTTATCAAGCCATTCTCGAAGTTCGCCTCCAATGTGTTTTCCACTCTCACGGTTGTGTTCATGGTTATCTTCTCTTTCTTCTGCCAAAAGCAGAGTGGTGGATATGCAGGAAAGCAGAATGCCGATTATTACGTATGCTCTTTTCATTGTTTTTATGGGTTTTACAGGAGTTGCAACAGGGCGGAACTTTCCTATCGCGTGGGCATGTTTTTCTCAAGATCTTTAGTTTGAATCTTTGATCTTCGCAAGAGGAATTGCGATGATCTTTTACAACCAGAATGCAAATAGAGTGTTGGCTTGTTGCTAAATCTCGTCTTCCTTTTACTTACTTTTAAATAAATCCCATTCATTCCATGACTTACAATATACTGTTCATCTTCCTTGCGTACTTTGCGATTTCCAACACTTTCCTCCAAGCCAAGTCAACTAAGACGGCCGCCGGTCATCCTGTTGAGGGGAAGCTCGAAGCATTTCTGGGCGAACCTAAGATCGAGCTGAAGAAAATCATCAACGGCAACCGATTCCCCAACGTGGTGGTAGCGGTTGATGGTTCGGTCCTCGCCGTTTGGAACGGGGTCGTCGTTAAGCGGAGTGAAGACGGTGGCGATACTTGGGGTCCTGAAATCTCAGTAGGTAAAGGCTTCATGGGTGGAGGCGTTACGGTGAACGAGCGCAACGGCGAGATCTTTGCCTTCGTGGAGAAGCATCCCCCCCCCGCCGACGTGACCGTCTACAAGAGCAAGGATAGCGGTAAGAGCTGGAAGCCGTTGAAGGTAGAAATCAAGCCTGACAGCAAAGGGAACGCCCCGTCCATGCATATGAACGACCATGGCATCACCTTGCGTCACGGTAAGCATGCCGGGCGCCTTATCCGTGCTACACGATGGTATGCGGGCCAGAACAACCGTAGTAAATGGCCCGATCATTACACCAACGCCATTTACAGCGACGATGGCGGCAAGACTTGGCAAACAAGCGAACCCTTTCCTGCTAACGGCACGGGTGAAGCTGCTATTGCTGAATTATCCGATGGGCGCGTCTACTACAACTCTCGCCGACACTGGGCCGAGAAGGGTGCAAATCCTTTGCGTCGCTGGACGGCTTGGAGCGACGACGGTGGAGCCACTTGGAAAGATCTTTCGATTTGCGAGGTCTTGCCCGATGGACCTCAGAATACCCAGTACGGGTGCATGGCCGGCCTCACTCGCTTGCCCATTGAGGGTCGGGATATCCTCCTCTACAGCAACTGCGATAGCCCCGGCGGGCGCAAACTGGGGACTGTTTGGGTCAGTTTCGATGGTGGCAAGTCTTGGCCCGTCAAGCGTTTGGCGGCAAACGGTGGCTTTGCTTACTCCTCCATGACTTCGGGGCGCCCCGGAACCAAGACGGAAGGCTGGGTATACTTGAACTTCGAGGCAGGTGGTTCCTGGATGACTCGCTTCAATCTCAGTTGGTTGTTGAAAGGTAAAAAAACCGGAGACGGTGAAGTGCCCGATTGGGTTTCTCAGTAGAGCATCCATCCTTACCTAATCTCCACGAGTACAATTTATTCAACCTCATTAACAAAAAATGAAGCTACTTCCACGATTAGCTTGTTTTTTGTGGTTTGTGGCGATTACTGTTTTTGTTTCAGGCGTAGGAGCTGTTGTAAAGAAGCGGTGGCTTATGGAGACCGGGTACGGACTTATGTTCCATTACGAGGCTTTCAAGAATCACACTACCCAGTCTTACAACAAGGCGGTCGATTCCTTCGATGTCGTCAGGTTTGTCGACTCGGTTAAAAGTGCTGGGGCCGGCCACGTTATCTTCGTGGTCGGGCAACATTGGGGAAAATATTGTGCCCCCAACAGTGCCTACGAGAAATTGCTGGGCGTTGAAAACGGAATGTGGACCTCGAGGCGTGATCTAATCATGGAGATTGGCAAGGAGCTCGCGCAGCGTGACGTCCGACTGATCCTTTACATGACCGCTCGCGCCCCGATGCGTCATTACGATGTCATCAAGTCCATGGGCGATACTTTGCCCAGCATAAATGGCAAACCCGTCGGACCCGAAGTGGACCCAATGTCGCACCCTCGTAAGTTAAAGGGTTTCAGGCGAAGTGAAAACCAAGCGCCGAACCCGACTTTCCTGAAGAACTGGGGCGATGTCTGCGGAGAATGGTCAAAACGATACGGCAAGTTGGTTTCCGGTTGGTGGTTCGACGGTTACAAGATGGAAATGAAGGACGCCTACGAGTCCTTGACGAAAGAACCCCATAATATTGACACTTGGGTTGCCGCAGTGCTTTCCGGCAACCCTGAAGCCGAACTTGCCTTCAACGCCGGTGCTCACCCCATACTCTCTCTCTGTACAAATGGAAGGTTGTGTCCCCATCAGACCTTCACCTCGGGTGAGAACCATGATTTTCACCAAAAGACGAAGAAGGGGAAGGGTAAGCTTCTAACCCCGAAGAACTTTCCCGCTCCAAAAGGGGTTGTTTGGCATTTGCTGCTGCCGGTCGCAAAGGGATGGGGAGCAGGGGAGGAATCTAGGTTTGAACTGGAAACTTTGAAGGACCGGATCGACCTAATCAATTCCGAGGGCGGATCCGTCACTTTGGACGTGCCGATTTCTTCCGATGGAACGATTCCCGTTGGCGTCCTCCGTACCCTTGGCAAACTGGGTAAGGAGAGCAAACAGCTGAAGGATGGAATTAGGTCGTTTTAAAGGGTGCTAACCATTCACTTTGCATTAGATATTATTCCTTATGACATCTAGCCGCTTGAAAGTTCTCATCACCGGAGCCAGCAAGGGGATTGGCCTTGCCACTTCTAAAATGCTTGCCGACCAAGGACATGCAGTAGTTGGGCTCGCTCGTACTCAACCGGATGATTTCCCCGGTGTCTTTCATGCGATCGACTTAGAAGACGAAGCTGCTCGTGATTCTCTCTTTAAGCAACTGGCGGCTGAACATCAGTTCGACGGACTTCTTAATAACGTCGGCTTGGTCAATCCCGCGCCTCTAGAGGAAATAACTTTAAAGGACTTCGATGCCTGTGCAGACGTCAACTTGCGTTGTTCCCTGCAGGCTGCCCAAGCCGTCGTGCCTCATATGAAAGAGCAAGGCAGCGGTCGTATCGTCTTCACCTCAAGCATGGTGGTGGCCGGTGTGCCTTTTCGAAGCAGTTACGCAGCCGCCAAGGCCGGCATGGTTAGTTTTACCCGCAGTTGGGCCCTCGAATTGGCTCCCTTTGGCATTACTGTGAACGCGGTCGCTCCCGGTCCAGTCGAGACAGAGCTTTTCAACACCAATAATCCGCCGGGTAGTGAAAGTAGAACCCGATATATTGAAGGCGTGCCAATGAAGCGACTTGGCTTGCCTGAAGAATTGGCTGCCGCCAATTGCTACTTTCTCTCCGGACAGTCCGGATTCACCACTGGTCAGACTCTCTTTGTCGATGGGGGTTACATGACCGGGAAGTCCGCCCTCTGAATTTAAACCGAATGTTTACCATGCGAAAAAGTATTCTTTTCCTGTTTCTCTTTAGCTCTACGGCGTTTGCCTTGGCCAAGAAGCCCAATGTGGTTTTCATTTTGGCCGATGATCTTGGTTGGCGCGACCTCAGCAACGAGGGATCCACCTATTACGAAAGCCCGCACATCGACCGGATCGCCAAGGAGGGCATGAAGTTCACCCGCGGTTATGCCACCTGCCAGGTCTGCAGCCCCTCGCGAGCCAGCATACTAACCGGCAAGTACCCTACCAATCACGGTATCACTACGTGGATTGGCGATCGGGCAGGTGAGGCTTGGCGCGGTACCCGTCGCAACGACAGTCACTTGCCACCGGAATACGATCGCAACCTGCGGGCTTCCGAGATCACCTTGGCCGAAGTCATGGAGAAGGCCGGCTACAAGACGTTCTTCGCTGGCAAGTGGCACCTCGGGAGCAAGGGTTCTTGGCCGACCGACCATGGTTTCGATATCAACAAGGGCGGATGGGACGTCGGGAGTCCCCGTGGCGGATTCTATTCCCCGTGGCAGAATCCCAACTTGGAATCAGGACCTCCCGGAGAATCCCTCACTCTACGCCTCGGCAAGGAAACCGTCGAATTCATCGAGACCAACAAGGACAAGCCGTTTCTCGCCTACCTTTCCTTTTACACTGTACACGGTCCCATCCAGACCACTCCCGAGCTCTGGAAGAAATACCAACAAAAGGCAACCGCCGCAGGCTTGGCAAAGGAACGTTTTCTCTTCGATCGCCGCCTCAGCGTGCGACAAGTGCAGGACTGTCCGATCTATGCCGGCATGATCGAGACCATGGACGATGCCGTCGGTATGGTGCTGAAGAAACTCGACCAGCTCGGTCTCGCCGACAACACCATAGTGTGCTTCACCTCCGACAACGGTGGCGTCTCCTCGGGCGATGCCTTCTCCACCAGCAACACGCCTCTGCGCGGAGGCAAGGGGCGGCAATGGGAGGGCGGCATACGCGAACCCTTTTACCTCAAGGCGCCCGGTGTGACCAAGCCTGGATCGACCAGCGCGGTGCCGGTCAACGGCATCGACTGGTACCCCACCTTGCTTGAGTTGGCCGACATCAAGGTGCCGAAGAAACAACAGGTGGATGGCGTAAGCCTAGTGCCTCTTTTGAAAGGAAAAACCATTCCAGGGCGATCGCTCTACTGGCACTACCCGCACTACGGCAACCAGGGCGGGGAACCTTCCTCCATCATTACCGAGGACGATTGGAAACTGATTCACTACCACGAGGATGGCCGGGACGAGTTGTATCACCTCGGCAAGGATGAAGTGGAACAACAGGACCTCGCCGCCGCTGAGCCGAAAAGAGTCAAAGCCCTGCGATCAAAGCTCGATACTTGGCTCAAGGAGACCAAGGCCAAGATGCCGGTCAAGGACGACAACGCCGATATGGCTAAACGCAAGGCCCGCTTCGACTCCCTTGCCACCCAAGGCAAGGACAGGCTCGAACGCCAGCACGCCAATTTCCTAAATCCCGATTACAAGCCGAACAAGGACTGGTGGGGCAGCGCCCCCAAGGATTGACCGATGAAAATATCCATTCTGGCCTTCTGTCTCGCGCTTTTTGTTTCTTCGCTTTGCGGAAAGCAAAAGCATCCCAACGTCCTGCTCTTATGCATCGATGACCTACGCCCTGAACTAAAGTGCTTTGGGGTCGATTACATTCGGTCGCCCCACATTGATAAACTGGCCTCCCTGGGCCGCCCCTTTCATCGTCATTACGTGCAGGCGCCTACCTGCGGCGCCTCCCGCTACACCTTACTCACCGGTACCTACGGTCCGGCTAGTAACGGGGCCCTCTTCTCGCGATCCAACAATATCGAGCATCCCAGTTTTCCCGGCTTTTTCCGGAAGCATGGCTATACCACGGTATCCGTCGGAAAGGTATCACATCACCCCGGGGGCAGGGGAGGCAGTGACTGGGACGAGGATGAGAAACCGGAGATGCCCGAATCATGGGATCGCCATCTCTTGCCCGCTGGTTCTTGGAAGCACCCTCGTGGCGTCATGCACGGCCTCGCCAACGGTGAAATTCGCGGGAACGCCAAGGAAATGGATCTCTATCAAGCCTTCGACGGACCCGACACTGTCTATCCTGACGGCCTTATCGCCGACGAAGCTATTCGCCAACTCGACGACCTCGGCAAACGGGCTGCCACGAAACCGTTCTTTCTTGCCGTTGGCATTATCCGGCCACATCTCCCGTTTGGTGCACCTCTCAAGTACGTCAAACCGTACCTTAAGGCGAAATTGCCGCCCACGTCGCACCCTTTGAGGCCTTCCGGCAAGACCACTTGGCATGGCTCGGGAGAGTTTATGAAATACAACCGCTGGCAGCGTAACCCCAACACCGATGCCGCCTTTGCACTCGAGGTGCGACGCCACTATGCCGGCTGCGTAACCTATGCCGACGCCCTCGTCGGGCGCATCCTCGCCAAGCTCGACCAGTTGAAGCTGCGCGACGACACCATAATCATTCTCTGGGGCGACCATGGCTGGCACCTCGGCGAACATGCTATCTGGGGCAAGCACGCCCTCTTCGAGGAATCTCTTCGTTCCCCGCTCATTATTTCTTACAAGGGCATTCCCAAGGCAGGCGAAGTCACCCGTTCGATGGTCGAGACCTTGGATGTGTTCCCAACCGTCTGCGACTTGGCCGGACTGGACAAGCCCGATTTTCTGCAAGGGCAAACCCTCGTCCCCATCCTAAAGAACCCAGAGGTCAAGGGACATCCCGCCATCGCCTATCGGGGAAGTGCCCAGACCATTCGCACCGACACCCACCGGCTCATCATCCACAGGAAAGGAGAGCTCGAGCTCTACGATCATACTTCTCCCGCAGGTGAAACGAAGAACCTGGCCACCGAACAACCCGACAGGGCCGCCGCCTTGCTCAAGCAACTCCAGGCCAGGTTGGCGAAGTAGGTCTTCTGCCCAAAGCCTAAAACAACAAACATGATCCATTTTCCAACCACATTTCTTTCCGTTTTCGCCTTGGGCCTCTTGACCTGTTCGTCGGTTCAGGCCAAACCTCTCAAGGTCTTTATTCTTTGCGGTCAATCCAACATGGAGGGGCATGCCAAGATAAGCACCTTCGAGGCTATGCAGACTGATCCCCTGACCAATCCCGTACTGAAGGAAATGGTTAATGAAAAGGGAAGTCCCGTTGTTTGCGATCAGGTTTGGATATCCTATTTCACGGGGGGAGGGGACAACATGGGAGAGGGCCATGGCAAACTGACCGCCGGTTTTGGTTCCCGAAGAAACCCCGCAGAAGCGAGCGATAAGATTGGTCCTGAGTTCACCTTTGGGATCTACGCCCAGAAGGCCTTGCGGGAACCAGTCCTCATCATCAAGACGGCATGGGGAGGGAAGTCCATTCATACCGACTTTCGTCCCCCCTCCGCGGGTCCTTATCCGTTCAGCGAGCAGGAACTGAAAAACTTGAAAAAGCGGGGAAAGAACTTGCAGGAAGCAAAGGCTGAGAAAAAAGAACAAACGGGACGCTTCTACCGCCTGATGATCGAACACGTCCGCAGAGTCCTCAAGGACGTGAAGCGCGTTTATCCCGATTACGATTCGAAGGATGGCTATGAGATCGCCGGGTTCGCCTGGTTTCAGGGCTGGAACGACATGGTGGCCAGCGGGACCTATCCCAACCGTGGGCAACCTGGTGGCTATGATGCCTACAGTGAATGTATGGGCCATTTCATCCGCGATGTGAGAAAGGACTTGAAGGCCCCCGAGATGAAGTTCGTCATCGGCGTCATGGGGGTGGGAGGACCTCTCGACAAATATGTCAGTCAACGCTACGTGCCTATTCACGGATCCTTTCGCGAAGCCATGGCGGCACCTGCGTCCATGCCTGAATTCAAGGGCAACGTTGCGGCCGTTCGCACGGCCCCTTTCTGGGATACGCGCCTACAGCGCATGGAGGACAATCAGGGCAAGATCAAGCAAATGGCGGGCTTCCTCAAGAGCAAGCACAAGGATCATCCGAACAAGGATGGTTCGATGGACGCTCAAGCCCAAAAGACTTACTTGTACAAGTACCGCAGGAAGTTGATTTCGGAAGAGGACGAGTCCTATGCCAAGATTGCCCGATCGAATGCGGCCTATCATTATTTCGGGAGCGCCAAGACCATGGCTCGAATTGGAAAAGCATTTGCCGAGGCCATGATCGAAATGAGGAAGAAGTGAGATGGGGGGGCCCGCTAAGCTGGCAAGTGCGCCATGAATGCCGAACTGGCGAAATAAGAGAAACAAACTACCTAACCTATATCATGCCCACCTTACTTCTCCCGCTTGGCCCGGTGCTGTTTTTTATTGCAGGTTTTCTGCATGCCGAGAAGCGGCCGAATATTCTATTGGTCATGGTAGATGACATGGGCTGGTCGGACCTCGGTTGCTACGGCGGGGAAATCGATACTCCCAATATCGACTCGCTGGCAGCGGGCGGGTTGCGCTTCACCCGCTTTTACAATAACTCCGTCTGCGGCCCCACCCGGGCATCGTTGCTGACCGGGCTCTACTGCCAGCAAACCGGCCATCGGGGGAACAACTGGAACATGCCCAAGGATTTTTCGAAATGCGTCCTCATCCCCGAGTTGCTCCAGAACGGCGGTTACCACACCGCTATGGTCGGCAAGTGGCAAGGACGCGACCTTGCGGTCAAGCGGGGCTTCAATCGTTTCTTCGGACCCAACTGCCAAGGAATGATCAGCTATTGGCATCCCGTGGTGCAAAATGATTTCTACCTCGACGACAAGCCATGGACATTTACCGACGATTTTTTCATGACCGATGCCTTCAATTATCATGCGGTGACTTTTCTCGAGGAAGCCGTCGCCGATAAGAAGCCTTTCTTCCTCTACGTCGGCTACTTGGCGCCGCACTGGCCTCTGCATGCTCGCGAGAAAACCATTGCCCCGTTCCGCGAGCGCTACCGTACCAAAGGCTGGAACGATTGGCGATCCACCCGGATCGAGCGTCAACGCAAGATGGGTCTCTTGTCGGCCGGGGCCAAGCCCGCTCCTTATCCCGGAAACGTTCCGGACTGGACGAAGGACAAGCATAAGGATTGGCAAGCCGAGCGCATGGCAGTCTACGCCGCCCAAATCGCCAACGTCGACCGCGGGGTGGCGCGCATGCTTGATGTGCTGAGGAAATCCGGACAACTCGACGACACGCTCATCCTCTTTCTCTCCGACAATGGAGCCGCTCCCGATGGCGGCTTCGGGCCAAGCAATAGTGGCTTCGGATTCAGTCCCAGTTCCCCAAAAACGAATTGGCGTAGGGACAAGGCCACCATTCGTCCCGGCAGTGGTCCGAAAGTCATGCCCGGTCCACACGATACTTTTGCCGGGTACGGATTGGCTTGGGCCCTCACCAGCAACACGCCCTTGCGCAGTACCAAGTTGTCGTCCTACGAGGGCGGCATTCGTACCCCGCTCATCGCCCACTGGCCCAAGGTCATCAAACAAGGGAACGCGCTTACCCGCCAACCCGGTCATGTCATCGACTTCATGGCCACCTGCCTCGACCTCGCCGATTTGGAATACCCCACTGAGTTCCAGAAGCGCCGACCCCTTCCCATGGAAGGCAAAAGCCTTGTCCCTATCCTGCGCGGCGAGAAGCGCTCCGGTCACGAGACCTTGGCTTGGGCGAATCCCCGCGGCCGCGCCCTCATCATGGGCGACTGGAAAATCATTCGCCCCACCGACAAGCTCCCGTGGGAACTTTACGATCTATCAACCGATCCCGGTGAAACCGTCAACCTCGCCAAACTTCATTCCGACCGCCTCAAGGATATGGCCACCTGCTACGAAACCTGGCGTCAACGCGTCGGCGCCCGCTAGTTCCAAAGCCGAATCTAAACTCTCTGTGATGAAACAATTCCCAATCGCCATACTCGTCTCACTTCACCTTTTCAGTTTTGACCTGCAGGTTGCTCACGCGGGGGAACTGAGCCTGATGGAGACGGATGACCCAATCGGCATCACCCTGCGCGGCAAACCGGTTCTTGAATATGTGAAGACCGAAACGCCCGTTCCCAAGGGGCTTGCGAAACACTATTCACGCAGTGGCTATAATCCTGCTCGTCTACTCGCCCACGGGAAAGAAATACATGTCGCTATGTGATAACTTCTTAAGCAGTCAACACCAAGGTAATCAACGACCACTGGGAGCAATACCCCAAAGATCAATGAATTCATGACCCGAAACCTAATCCTCCCCTCGTCTCTCCTCCTACGGGCGANTGCGGGACTCATTTACCCAATAACGCGAGCGTTCTCGAGATCCTCAATAAGCGGATCGTTTTTGAACTAGCCCGATAACTGAATAATGAACTTCATGATCAAATTGCAGACTCTCCTCCTCACTCTACTTGTCGCAAAAAGCTGTGTCCTCAAGGCCGCTGAAATCGTATTCGAACAGAAGGAGGTTCTGGGGAAGGATTGGCCTAGGAAGTTGCTTTCTTACGAAGTTGAATTCGGCAAAGGAGAAGCCCGAGGCGATCAGTTTTCCCTAAAAGATTCAGCAGGAAACCTCGTTCCAGTTCAAGTGGACCCCTTGGACGTGCATTCTGATGATTCCATCCGAAAGGCAATAGTTCGGTTTTATGCAGAATTACCTGTGGGCACTACGATGCGGTTCGTGCTTCATACAAATACGGAAGGAGACCCAGCACCCAAAAGAGCAACTCATGCGGTGATGGAAAATGATGAATCCGTTGCAATAACCAACTCCTTCACATCCGTTCTGTTTCCCAAAAGCCAACCTCGACTCAAAAAGCCAAAGCCTTTGCATGAAGTGCCCGGCCCATTAAAAAGGTTCCGATTGGCGAATAAGAAGATGACAGGAGGAAGTCGATTTCCTCGATCTGATAACGTACCGGAAAGCACGCATGTAAAAGGTTTCGAAACACGCGTCGTTAGTACAGGTCCGCTTTACGCCGAAGTATCGGTCCGCTATGAACTGTTTGGCGGTGGGCACATCGAAACCCGAGTTGGATTAGAGGCAGAGGCTCCCGTCATCCTGATGAATGAAGAAATCGACACCAAACTGATCGGTTCTCCCCTGCTTTTCGTGGAATATTTGTTGAGCGGAGACTCTCCAAGTTCTTGGCAACCGGACATCGTGTACACTCGAAGTGGTAGGCCTGCTTATGAAAGTGACGCAGTATTGGAGGAACAATTTGCAAAAGCTGGCATTGAATTGCCAAAGGCGAGGCAAGGGAGCCAAAAAGTTTCTGCCATGGAAGTTGGTAACCAATTCAACCTGAACGTCGCCAGTCGTTGGTCAACCGCATCGATTTTTGGAGGTTTTGTCAGAAAGAAAGACCTCAGTGCCTCTCCGGAAGAACGACCTTTTGTGGGTGTGGTTCCGTTGCATGCAGGGAAATGGAGAAATGGGCAACATCAGGAAGGTTTTGCATTCACGATCAACCAACTTCCCAACAAACAACTCGCGGTCCGATTACCACTGACCGCGCCTCCTCGCAGAGGTTCTTATCTGCATACCGGTGAATACGACAGCACCCTTCCGGCGAGCATGGTGCGCCGCAACTGGGGTATTGCAGTTGGTCCGATTCCTGAATCTTTCCAAGCTCTCTGGGATCTTCGGATGCACCATGGTTACCTCACGCTGGATGATTACAAAGACTGGCAACTGGAATGGAAAGAAGATCCAAAGGTATCCTACCCACGACTGTTTTTTACCAAACAAGATCTGATAAAAGCCAAGCAACATTCCTCAAAAAATCCCTACAAAGAAGAGCTGCTGGCTCTGGATTATTTGAATGAAGACCCGACCCTTGCTCAAAAACTTGCGGAAAAGGCTATCAAGGGAAGCCGCTATCCCAGAGGCTATGCATCGCATTTGTTGACAAGAGGCGGATACATGGGGCTTCCTTGGGTTTCCGGTTTTCACCAAGCCAACTACGTCGTCCGGTGGACCATGCCGGCGGAGATCGCCCTCACAAATCTCAAACTAGAGCCCGAACTCCGTAAACAGGTTCGCCAACAATTGGCGGCCCTGGCTTACGCAGCATCGGAACCGGACTTAACTCGCAGAGGGTGCGGGGTCCATCAAGGCAATCCGAACATGCCGATTCGCCGATTTCTTGCCTTGCCGTTTTTGGCGGCATTGATCCCTGATCATCCAAGCGCCAAGGAATGGCTCACCGTCTGCGCTCAGTTTATGGAATGGAAACTCCAGACGATGGTTGCCCCAAAGGGGGACTGGGGAGAGCCTGGTCGTTATCTAAACGCATCTCTCCCATACTTCATACAAGCGGCCATCATTCTGGAGAATGCAGGATATTTGAGTGAAAAGATAGCCAGGCAATGTGGTGCGGTTGCTTATGAGCATAGCAACTTCCTCACTCCACCGGATCCAAGATTTGAGGGGCGTCGCATTGTCCCGAGCCTGGGGCACGGTAGCCAAATTGATTATTTCTATGCTTTTGCCAATGCGATCCTGCTTCGAAACCAGGATCCGGAGAAAGCCAAGGACTTGGCCTGGGTCTGGCATGCCATGGGTAAACCCACCGGTGCAAACAAGAAAAGCCACCGCGAAGGGTACGAATTATATAAATATTTTCTGCCTGTTTACGGCCACCTCCTTGGGGATGAAAAAATCGTAGAATCCGCAAAGCTCAGAGACCGTGTCGTCAATAGCCGCTGGCATCCCGGATGGGGAGCTGTGCTGAGGGCGCATGCCGGAGATCCGAATGAAACCTACATGGCATACCGGCAAGGTTTCATGGTCAGTCATGCTGATCCGAACCAGGGAGATTTCGTAATACATGCAAAAGGCGCACCTCTTACACCATCCTCAAAAGCGCATTATCTGCTACATAACAAGGGTCGTGGGGATTGGGGTGGACCTGAAGGTCTGTATGCAACCCAAGGCGACCACTTTTGCCGCATACGTTTTGGAAAACCCGAATACTATGGTGGGCAACCCGGAGGCGGATCCGAGAGCAACGTGAATGAATACTTTACCGGGGAGTCCGTGGATTACCTCCGGGGTTGGGGAGCTTACAACGATACCAACAAATGGGCGACTCCCAAAGCGGAATGGACCAGCGGTTCCGAAGGCGGCTCCATTCATTGGGACCGGCAAGTTCTTTTCCTCAAAGGCAAAACGGCAAGCGGACCAAATTATTTTGTTCTTCGTGACACCTTTTCGGGCAATACGAAGCAGGATAAGTTCTGGCATTTGCGAACTGCCGTACATCCTGACAAGATCAAGAAATCACACAGGGGCTTTACGGTGCATGCGGAAAACGGAACCCGGCTTCACGCCACTTTCCTTTTGCCCAAGAAGGTTCAAGCCAAAGTCATAACAGGACGGGATCTCGACACAGTCTCCACTTCAGTGCAGATAAAGGCGGGTAGTTCACAAACCGAATACTTCAGTGTCCTCTACCCAAGTGTACCGAATGAGAAACAACCCAAACTGGATAAAGTGACGGACGGAGTCTTGAAGTCACAAACATCGGAGGGCACGGACTATGCATTTCTTGGCGGTGAAAACACTTTGGTATATCAGGATGAGGGATTGGCTTTCAAGGGACGTTCAGGAGCCATTCGCATAACGCCAAAAGCTATTCACTTTGTTCTTTCCACTGCAGATGGCGAAGGCTCATTGACCTACAAGGGATTGACCTATGTCGGAGTTGCTCCCTTTGAGAAAGTGGTTCCCATTGAGATGGTCAACAAGACCGTAACGGTACAAGTGCCTGCTCCGAAATACAGCATTCAGTACTACGATCGGAAACTGAAGCAGTCCGGAGAAGGAATTGTATTTGAAGGAACCTCAGGCGGCGTTGAGGTTGCGGGTAAGAATTCCGCCCGACTGGTCCTTGGTCCAGGTCGTGGGAAAGTCGGCTTTAATGGATTTCAGGTTTGGGGTGAAGGTCCATTCGAAATCAAAATTGTGGACGACGGAGTGGAGGGAGTTACCGAAGGAAGAGAAAGATTCATCTACATGAAGCGACCATCGACCTTGAAAGGGATTCCTGCTCTCTGGATAGATGGCGTGGGCTCAGCTCCAGGCTATCAGGGAAACCTAGCTATTCCTGTGTTTGCCGGTAAGCATGAGATCAAGGTCGGTGAAGCCAAACAACCTGACCTGTTCCGATAAATGAAACCTCTTTCCCTCCTTTTCCTTCTTTCCCTTGGCTTGGCATGCTCGGAGGTTCAGGCCGCTCGGATCAGTCTGTCGGACTACAAGCGCATTCTCTTCATCGGGGACTCCATTACCCACGCCGGACATTACGTCTCCTACATTGAGACTTGGCTTCGGCAAAACGACAGGCGTCTTCCGGAACTGATCCAGATCGGGCTTCCCAGTGAGACCTGCACGGGGCTTTCCGAGCCTGATCATCCATGGCCCCGCCCCAATGTTCACGAACGCCTGAAAAGGGCTTTGCGGAAGACTGAACCGGATCTCGTCTTTGCCTGCTACGGAATGAATGATGGCATCTATCATCCCTTTTCGGAAGAAAGGTTTGGCACTTATCAAGCGGGGTTGGAAAAGCTGATCGCCGAGGTTGATCGACAGGGATCGAAGTTGATCCTATTGACGCCCCCGCCCTTCGATCCCATCAAACTCAAGGGAACACCGAAGATTCGTCCCCTAGGGGCCGAATCTTATGCGTGGTTTGCGATTTATGAAGATTATGACGATGTTGTAAAAACCTATTCCCGGCACGGCCTTTTGAAAGAACGTGATAAACGTGTGCTTGCGACAGTGGATTTTCATGCCGCCGTGACGAAAGCGCTTGCCAAGCAACGAAAAACCATACCGGACTTTTCCTTTCATCCCGATGGAGTCCACCTGAATGCAGACGGTCACAAAGTCATGGCAACCGCAATCATGCGGAAACTCCAAATGACCGAATCCCTCGAAGATCTCGACGAGCAGTTATTCAAGTTGGTTCATGAACGTCAGACCTTGCTTCACTACAGTTGGTTGACCCACATAGGGCATAAACGACCGAGCACGAAAGCAGGGATTCCACTGCCGGAAGCGCAGAAGCAGGCGAAGGTTTTGGAAGAGAAAATTCATGGACACCTCCATGGCCGCTAATCGTGACTCGCTCCACCGGAGTCACATGTCTGGATCGCAAGGCTCTACAAATCCCGGGTCACAACCTGTTCGTCGCTAAGCGACTTGAAAGAGCACGGGCCCGTGTACAGCACTGTCTTGATCGAAGCCAGTCGTCATTGTGAGTACGCAAGGCCGTTAAGAAATTCTTGCCCGAATTGGTTCGATAGTTTCAGAGCCACTTCTTAGGGTTATTGACAGGATAGCTCGACGGAACAAGTTTGAAGGCATGAGTAATGTGACTCGATTTGGAGCTGCGGCAGACGGCAAGTCTGATGATACGGAGGCGATTCGTCATGCGGTGGAAGAGGGCGATGGAGTCTTGCACTTTCCGCCCGGGACTTATCGCATTACTTCCCCGATTGAGATTAACCTTTCTGAAAGTGGCCCTTTGGGGATTGATGGTACGGGAGGCACGGCCCGTGTGTTGATGGCAGGCAAGGGACCGGCTTTTCGTTTGATTGGCACGCATGGCGGCACGGGTGATCCGGCCAGTCGAAAGGGCAATGTCGCGAATCATCAGCGCTTGCCGACGATAAAAAACATTGAGGTGGAAGGGGCCCATCCGGAGGCAGATGGCTTTGAACTGATCCAGACGATGCAGTCGGTTTTCGAGGGCGTAATGGTTACGCGGTGTCGGCATGGCATCCATCTCGTCGAGCGCAATCGGAACGTTCTCATCAGTCATTGCCATGTTTATTTCAACACTGGCGCGGGCATTTTTCTCGATGGTGTTAACTTGCACCAGATCAACATCGCCGGAAGTCATGTCAGTTACAATCGATTGGGTGGCATTCGCATTGAGCGTTCCGAAGTTCGCAATCTTCAGGTCACGGGCAACGATATTGAATATAATAATCATCGCTCGCACAAGACTGCACCTGAACCGACTGCCGAAATCTACATAGATACCACTGCGGAAGGGGCCAGCGTGAACGAGGTGACCATTGCGTCGAACACCATTCAGGCTACCGGTTCGCCCGAAGGCGCGAATATTCGCATCAAGGAAAAACCTGATGCATCGCGGCCTCCCGGGCTTTTTGCCATAAGCGGCAACGTCATCGGCAGTCAGGAAAACAACGTGCATCTCACCGGGTGCTACGGTGTAGCGCTTAGTGGCAACACCATCTATTCTTGCGAAAGCCGCAACCTACTCATCGAGGATTCCCGTCTCATCAACGTCAGCGGCAATACTTTCCGCCGTCACACTCCGAAGTATGGCACGGGCGTGCGTTTTGTGGATTCCTCGGACATCACTTTCACCGGATGCGGTATTCACGATGAGACCGACACGGGTCAGCCTCGCATCACAGCGTTGTTGGAGTTGGACAGGTGCGAACGCATCAACGTCACCGGAAGCCAGTTCATTAATGGTTCCATCGGCGTTGCCGCCTCGGACTGCTCGCACGTGGCCTTGACCGGCAATACCCTGCACGACATCCGCGAAAAACCCATTGCTCAGCATGCCATCCACTTCATCGGCAAAGGTGCGGGCAACTTGGCCACCGGAAACACCATCGGTCTTACTCGAGGCAGGTCCATTCACGGTGACCTGACATCAAATGGCAACCTGACAGTCGACCAATAACCTTTCTCTCCCTCAACTTTTATACCTGATCCGCTAGGGCAAGAATATGCGCAACTTAACTTTTTTACTGGCCATGGCGATCACGGCCTTGGCCCAAAATGAAACGCAGTGGCGCGACGTCACGGAATGGGGCGTCGAGGGTCGCGGTTGGGCCGATCAGGAGCGCAAGCGGTGGTTCGATCGCTTTCCGGCCAAGGCGGAGGGCAAGGTGACCAAAGCGGTCTGGAGCCTCAGTCGCCACAGTGCCGGTATGATGGTTCGGTTCAAGACCGATGCCACAACCATCCGGGCGAAATGGAAACTCTTGTCCTCGCGCTTGGGCATGCCGCACATGCCGCCCAGTGGGGTGAGCGGACTGGACCTCTATGCCCGTGACTCCAAGGGCCAATGGCGCTGGGCCGCGGCCACCAAGCCCAACAAGCAGGACATGGAGGCCACCTTGCTTTCCGGGATAGCCCCCGGCATGCGGGAGTACGCCTTGTATTTGCCGCTCTACAATGGCACCGAGTCACTGGAGATCGGAGTGCCCGCCGCCGCCAAGTTCGAGGGCCTTGCTTCGCGTAAGGCGAAGCCACTGGTTTTTTACGGCACCTCGATCACCCATGGTGCCTGCGCCTCGCGGCCAGGCTTGGCTCATCCCGCCATTCTGGGTCGGCGGCTCGACATGCCGGTGATCAATATTGGCTTTTCCGGCAATGGTCGCATGCACAAGGAAGTGGGTAATCTCATGGCCGAAGTGGATTCAGCCTGTTATGTCATTGACTGTCTGCCGAACTTGCAACCAGCCGCTGTCACCGAACGTTGTGTTCCCTTGGTCAAACAACTGCGCAAGGCTCGTCCGAACACACCCATCGTTCTAGTTGAAGATCGTCGCTTCGCCAATTCCTGGCTTCTCCCGGCCAAGGCGAAGTTCCACGATGACAACCAAGCCGCACTGCAGAAGGCGTACAAGCAATTGAAAGCCGCCGGCGTGAAGCAACTCCACTATCTTTGCGGCGACCTGCTGCTTGGTGGGGACACCGAGGGCACCACCAACGGCTCCCATCCGAACGACCTCGGGTTTCTTCGCCAAGCCGATGCCTTCGAACCCGTGCTGCGCCAAGCTCTGAGCTTGAAGTAATCGCCGGCTTACGATTGGAAATTGTCAAACGAGCCCGAGTCGCTACAATAGTTCCTTAGTTTTCCCAACTGACCTGAACTTCGATCCATTAGTTATGCGACTCTTCACATTTGTCCCATTCGTTGTCCTCGCGGCTTGCTTTCTTCAGTACGGTATAGCCGACCCGCTCGCCGTACCAGAGGACAAGATGCCTGCCCTCAAGAACCAGAAGGCTCCGTTTCGCGGAGTGATCAAGCACGATGGCTATATCGGCCATACTTGGGTCGCTTATCCTCATGTCGAGAACCCGGCCAGTCTGGGCATCGACCCGCTCGGCCGTCTCTTCGTGGCGGAAGCCAACCGCTTTTGGTTCGGTGTGCCTGACCTTCGTGGGGCCAAGCAGATGACGCGGGGTGATTTTCGATCGGTTACCGTGGAGGACCGCCAGAAATTGTACGATGAACACATTGCCCGCCATGGACCTGGCCCAAAGGACAAGGATCCGGAATGGTACACAAAGGTGCCGGATCGCCTTATTCGCCTCGAGGATTCCGACGGCAACGGGGCGGCCGATCGACGCAGTCTTTTTTCCGATCATTTCAAGAAACCCTTGGACGGCATAGGGTTTTCCGTACTCGCCGAACGCGACGCCGTCTACTTTACTTGCATTCCCGCAGTCTGGAAAATGACCGACAAGGGCGACGACGGCGTGGCCGACGACCATAAGGCGATCTCCGAGGGTTACGGCGTGAGGGTCTCCTTTATAGGGCATGACTTACACGGCATCATACGAGGCCTTGATGGTCTCCTGTATTTCTCCATCGGCGATCGCGGCTATTATGTCACGGATGGAGCCGGTAAGGTGCACGAGGGATCGGGTAGGGGAGCAGTCTTTCGTTGCGAGTCCGATGGTTCCGGGCTGGAGGTCTACGCGATGGGTTTACGAAACCCACAGGAGTTGGCCTTCGATGACCATGGCAACCTCTTCACCTTCGATAATACCGGCGACATTGGCGATCGAGCCCGCATCGTCTATGTTTTGGAAAACACTGACTCCGGTTGGGACATGGCTCACCAGTCTCCCCATCATTACCGCCAAGTCCTCGACTGGGGCCAGTTCCATCCTTCTCGTTCGGTCTGGGTGGCGGACCGGATGTTCGATACCTACCGCAAGGAGCAACCGCAATGGGTTTACCCACCCGTCGGACACGTCGCCAATGGTCCCTCCGGAGTCACCTGGCTGACCGGTGAGTCGGTTCCCGAGGATTTGCGCGGACAGTTTCTCCTCACCAATTACCGTGGTTCCCCCAATAGCTCCAATACCTTGGCCATCAAGCTGGAGAACAAGGGAGCCGGTTTCCACTTCAAGGGCTCCCGTGAAGTCATCCGCGGGGTGGCCACGGCCGACGTCGAGCTTGGCTACGACGGCCGTCTCTACTTCGCTGATTACGGAGGCGGTTGGAGCGTGAACAAGAATGGCACCATCCAAGTACTCGAGCCGAAGGACCCCGCCTTGCTGAAGGCGGGTGAAGCCGTCGCGAAGTTGTTTGCCAAGGGCTTGGGCGAACATGACCTTAAGCAACTCAAAGCCCTTCTAAACCATCCCGACCAGCGCGTCCGTAAACTCGCTCAGTTCGAGTTGGTTGAGCGAGGACCGAATGGAAAATCAATTCTCGTGGAGGTCTCCCAATCCAAGGAGGCTTCGTTGTTTTCTCGCCTCCATGCCCTTTGGGGATTGGGACAACTCGGCCGTCAAGGAAAAGGGGACAACAAGGCCTTGCTCGGCTTGCTCCGGGACGCCGAAGACGAGGTGCGGGCCAATGCGGCTCGCGTAATCGGCGACCTGCGTTTAGGAGATGCTCGCGATGGCTTACTTGGCCTCCTGGAGGACAAGTCCCTTCGGGTGCGCTCGCTATCCGCAATTGCTTTGGGCCGAGTTTGCAAACGAGGTGATGCGGAAGTGATCGCGTCCCTTTACCAAACCGCCGCCGCCAATACATCCGATTTCGACATCGTTCTCAGGCACTCTTGCCTGTCCGCTCTCGACCATCTTGAAACAGAGAGCGGAGCAGCCGAAAAAGCGACTTCCTCGTTGGTCGAGGAACGTATGATGGCCGTTCTTTTTCTTCGTCGTCACCATAGTCCGAAACTGGTTGATTTTCTTAGTGATGTCGACCTTGGGGTCAGAACGGAAGTGATTCGCGCGATCTATGACACCAAGGTGCTCGATACTTGGGTCGGGGATCGTTTGGCTAATCTAAATGGTCACGGACTCCCGGAGAGCGTTCAGCGCCGCATAGTCGGAGCCAATTACCGTAAGGGGACGGCCAGAAACGCCAAGCGTCTAGTTGTCTTGGCGGCCGACGCCAAGCTTCACAAGTCCGTTCGGCAAGCTGCCCTCCACGGCTTGCGTATGTGGGAAGCTTGTATCGACACCGATCCCGTATTGGGACATTATCGTCCCCAAGTCGTCAAGGGGCGCACCATGAAGCAACTTGGCTCCGACCTAACTGGTTCGATCCGTCGGTTCATTTCCCGCAAACAGGACTCTTCCCTGACCGCCCTTGCAACCAAGTTGTCGGGTGAATGCGGGATAGCCCTCGACTTGGCCACATCACGTAAGCAAGTAATGGATAGTGCCCTGGATGCCGAGCTGCGTGTGGCAACCCTCGACAGCATCGCTCAAGCTGGCCAACCTGCTGACAATCCCCTTATCTTGAAGTTGCTCCAAGACAAGGAACCACTAGTCCATGCAGCGGCCTTGCGCCATGGTTTCGGTCGCAACCTTGAGGGTGTCGCCGAGTTTGGCTATACAGCCATTAAGTCGGGTCCCATTGTAGCTGCACGCAGTGGAATTAATGGTTTGGCTTTGCGGGATCCCTCTTCTTTGAAAGGCCTGTGGTTGTCTCGCGAAAAAAGTCTCCGAAAAGAACTTTGGCTGGATGCTTATTTGTCCCTTTCGACGGCCAAGGTTGGCACGGCCAAGGCTGCTGCCGTCTCCTTTGCCGCCCAAGATCCCTATAACGTATTCTCACTCAGCGCGGTTGGCGGTGATCCTATCGAAGGAGGTTTGGTCTTCCGTAACCAAGGTGCTTGCTTGCAGTGCCACAAGGTGGGAGGTGAGGGAGGGGTTCAGGGTCCGGATCTTTCCATCGTGGCCGAGCGACTTAAGCCTTCCGAGCTCCTTCAATCCGTGGTCAATCCGGGAGCCGTCATAACCGAGGGATACGGACTGTCCTCAGTCACCCTGAAGAACGGAACTGCCTTGGTCGGTAGAGTGCCGAAGCAAACTGATGCGTTGGTTCAAGTCATTGCTCCCGATGGCAAAGTGACCGATTTGAAACGCTCCGAGGTCGCATCTATCACTCCTCCCGTTTCGCCGATGCCTCCCTTGGGTATGACCTTGCCGCCGCCCGACCTGCGCAACCTCGTCGCGTTCCTTGCCTCGCAGACAGCCGCTAACCATGCAAAGCGAGCTAAGTCGGACCATGGCAAGAAGGATTGAACGGCCTAAATGATGCGATTTAGCTTTCTGATTCTCGCATTTCTTTTTGTATCTTGCCCGGGAGGATCTCTCTACGGTCAGAAGTTTGAGCAACCCGACCCTAAAGGACTTCCTGAACTCTTTTCCTTCACCGACACCTGCAACAGCTACCTCATTCGCGACGGCGATACCGCCTTGCTGATCGACTTGGGTGATGGCGGAGCTCTTGATAATCTAGATGGAATTGGTGTAAAACGGGTCGAGTGGGTCTTGTTCACTCATCATCACCGGGAGCAATGCCAAGGTGTCGGAAAGCTCGAGCGCTGGGGTGCGCAATTGGCTGCCCCTGAGGGAGAAAGGGAGCTATTCGAGAATCCAACCAACTTCCGCAAGTGGTTTCCGAGTCTTGGAGACAAATACAGTGTCTACGGAGCCAGCTACTCTCGACCACCAAGCCAACCCATTCCCATCGACAAGGTATTGAAAAATGGCGAAATTTTCTCTTGGCGTGGCTATGAGATCGAATGCTTGTCCACGCCGGGGCATTCACCCGCCGGCATGTCCTATCTGATTCGCCGCAAGGGTGAGACGATGGCTTTCACCGGTGGCGTTATGCACGATGGTTCCAAAATGACTACTTGGTACGACTCCGAGTGGGACTACGGTTTCGCCAAGGGAGTGGACGCTGTAATGGGTTCCGTCGACAATTTGATCGAGAAGAAACCCGTCCTCGCCTTGCCCTCGCATGGTCCCATAATCCATAAGGCCACGGTTCAATTGAAAACCTACAGAGAAAAGCTTACCACCTTTCGAGCGAGCTACATCCGCGGGTATGCGGTTCACAAGATGACCCCCAAGCAGAGTGATCCCATCTCGAAACCGACCGCTTTCCCTTTGATGAACCGAGTCACTCCGCACCTTTACAAGCTTAATCCGGAGACTTTGGGCAAGAACTTCTCCATCATAATTTCTGATAACGGGCATGGCCTTGTGCTCGACTGCGGGCTTTTCCCCGAGGTCCTTCTGCACCGTCTGATCCAAGGCATGAAGAAGCACTTTGGGCTCAAGCAAATCGATGCCCTCTGGGTCTCTCACATGCACGGAGACCACTTCCTTCTTGGCCCCGTTTTGCGGGAAAAGTACGGAGTGAAGAGCTGGACCCTTGATCGTATCGCCGACAAGTGCGAGAATCCGAGGCTTTATGATTATGCGGCCCTCGTTTCGGCTTATGGTTCGGGTTACGTCGGCTCTTTTATTGACGGCATGAAGATCGACAAGCCTTTCCGCGATGGGGAGTCCGTCGAGTGGGAGGGATACAAGGTGCAAATCGATTGGATGCCGGGGCAGACCGAGTTCGGGTGTTGCCTATGGTTGGAAATCGATGGTCAGCGCGTTGCCTTCACCGGAGACAACCTCTTCGCAGACTCCTCTAACCCCAAGCAGAACGGGCATGAGGCCGTAGTGGCTCGCAACAGCGCCATCTTCGAGGAAGGTTATTTGCTCGGCAGTCGTTATCTCAAGAATCTCAAGCCCGATCTCGTCATGGGTAGCCACTCCTACGTAATGCCGAACCCCGCCGGTTTGCTGGATCGATATCATGAGTGGTCCAAGGAAATCATTCGACTCTACAAGAACCTGCTACCGGAAAAGGACTACGAGTACCTCTTCGATCCCTATTGGGTGTCCGCCTATCCCTATCGGGTCGACTTCGCCAAGGAAAATACCCATACGGTGCAGGTTACCGTGCGCAACTTTCGCTCCACGCCGCAGCGTCACAAGGTGGAGCTGAAGCTTCCGCCCGGCGTGAAAGCCGTCCCCGCCATTCTCGATGCCACCGTCGAGGCGGAGAGTCGTCGTCGTTTTCCCGTGCAGTTAACCATCGACCGTCAGACCGTCGCGGCCGGTGTGCTGATTATACCCTTTGACATTACGCTTGATGGTAAACATCACGGTGAGCTTTTCGATTTCATTATCCGAACCAGCGAATAGGAATTTTCTTTAGTTGGCTGTGGTCTGGTTCCTCTTCCTCCTTCAGTTTGCCGTCCGCTTGACCCTTATTTGACAAATCCTTTAGTTAACTTGCACTTATGTTTTTCTTCTCCACCACTAGTTTGCGTCACTCAACCCCAATCAACTGCCTATTGTGAGCTTGGATACTTCCAATCGATTGATTGCCGCTACCGTCGATCTCAAGGATCAGGTGAATGAGCTCAACTTTGGTTCGCCCACAGAGTACGTTTACAATCCATTGGACTATGCTTGGCCCGCCCATGAACAGTATTTGCGAATGGCCACCGCCACCCCGACCAAAATTGTGTTTCTGGGCATGAATCCCGGCCCGTTCGGAATGGTTCAGACCGGGGTTCCCTTTGGTGAAGTTGCTGCTGTTAAGGACTGGATCGGAATCAATGCGCCGATTGGTAAACCGTCCAAAGAGCACCCGAAGCGACCTGTTGATGGTTTGGCTTGTTCACGTAGCGAAGTGAGTGGTCGCCGCTTGTGGGGTCTCTTCGCTGAACGTTTCAGCTCGGCTTCCGTCTTCTTCGAGGATCATCTTGTGGCGAACTTTTGTCCTCTTGCTTTTATGGAAGAGGGGGGACGAAACCGAACTCCCGACAAGCTGCCCGCTGTCGAGGGAAAACCACTTATGGCGGTTTGCGACTTTTACCTGCGTGCTGTGGTGAGTATTCTCGAGCCTGATTGGCTGGTTGCCGTGGGAGGATTTGCCGAGTCTCGAGCTATTTCGGCCTTGGCGGGTTTGGAGGTGAGGATTGGCAAGGTGTTGCATCCAAGTCCCGCAAGTCCTGCCGCAAATCGAGGTTGGGCCGAACAAGCTACCCATCAACTAGAAAATCAAGGGATTTGGTGAATCATTTTAATCTTTTGGGAATCCATTACTTTCAATCCTAAACCTATTGATCATGGGTTCTTATTCGCTCTAGATGTTCATTCTGTTTTTAGCTTTGGGCTATTCATATTAAGATACTAGCCCAAACTACCTTTACCCTTTTTAGCTGAACCAACTTAATTTACACTCCACCACAATCCTATGAAAACAGCTCCTCTCTTCGTTCTCTCTTTCTTCCTTTGCGTCGTCGCCCAAGCGGAACATCATGCCAAGCATTTGTTCATTCTTTCCGGACAGTCCAACATGCAGGGCCACCGCCCGGATGAAGCCTTTACCCCCGCCGTCGAAAAGGCCTTGGGCAAGGACAAGGTCATCGTCATACAGGATGCCCTTGGAGGGCAACCTATCCATCGCTGGTGGAAAGGCTGGCGTTATCCGGATGGTGATCCTGCGGGGACGACACCATCCTCTCTCGGTGACCTCTACGACCGCCTGATGGGCAAGGTGAAACCCGCCGTCAAGGGCCAAGAATTGGCTAGTGTCAGCTTTGTCTGGATGCAGGGCGAGCGGGATGCCATGATGGGCTGGGGCGATCTCTACGAGGAGGCCCTCGTGGGGCTACACTTCCAATTGGCCAAGGATTTGGGGAAGAATCCGAAGGATATGACCTTCGTAATCGGTCGATTGAGCGACTTCGACATGAGTGACAAGAAATATCCTCACTGGACGAAGGTACGTCAGGCCCAAGTCAAGGTGGCCGACTCGAGCCAGAAGTTTACATGGGTGGATACCGATGACCTCAATGACGGGAAGAACCGCAGGGGCGAGGAGATCAAGAACGACCTGCACTATTCTGCCGAGGGCTACAAGACCTTGGGGAAACGTTTTGCCGAGGCTTGTCTCAAGGCTCTTGGGAAGTAGATTATGAGAGTTTTTTTCTTTTGTCTCCTCCTCTTCCCCTGGTTTTGCACGGCCAAGGTTCGGTTGCCCGCTATCTTTTCCGACAACTTGGTCTTCCAACAACTAGGCGGAAATCCGATCTGGGGATGGGCCGACTCGAAGGAGAAGGTCACGGTCAAGACAAGTTGGGATGAAACCTATTCCGCAACCCCCGGACAAAATGGCAGATGGATGGTCACAGTCTACACCCCCAAGGCAGGAACCGGTCATGAGATAACGATTCAAGGGAGCAATGAGATTGTACTCAAGAACGTTGCAATTGGTGAAGTCTGGCTTTGCGCCGGACAATCCAACATGGGTTGGTCGATGGGGAATTCCTTCGAAGCGGAAAAGGAAGACAAGGTCGATCTTCCCCATTTCCGGATCTTTCGCTCAGCCCGCGAGCACTGGCACGAACCGCTCCAGGAAAACCGTGACCGCCTGGCCCGTTGGAAACCTTGCGATCCGAAATCAGCCGCCGAGACTTCGGCGGTGGCTTATTATTTTGGGAACAAATTGCACCAGACTCTGGGTGTGCCCGTGGGCATCATTCAACGGGCCTATGCCGGCACGCCCATTGAGGGCTGGATGCCTTGGAGCATCCAGAAAGACGATCCCCGGACTCTGGCCCACAAGCACGCTGTCGATCAAGGGAGCAAGAGAATGATTGCCCGTGGAGCGAGCAAGGAAAAGGCCTTGGCCGCTTACGAGACGGAACTGACTGAGTACAATGCCAAGATCGATCGGGGAGAGACCATGAAGAACCAGTTCAGGCCCCTGTCTCCGCCCATCATTACCAGACCGCCCGAACTGGGCCACCAGTATCCCGCTCATATCTATAATGCCATGATCGTCCCAATCCGGCCCTATGCAATCCGGGGAATGGTTTGGTACCAAGGAGAACGCAATGCCAAGAACGCGCCCCAAGCCGAGCATTACGCCACCCAGCTTAAGCAAATGATCGGCCATTATCGCTCCACTTGGCACGGTGCGTCCTGGGGGGCGGTCAACGACGGATTCCCTTTTTACTTCACTCAATTGCCCAGTTGGAACCCACCGCAGACCAAACCAGTCGAAGGTCCGGAATCCCCCTGGGCGGTGAGTCGTGAAAGCATGAGAAAGGTATCCCTTGAACTTTACAATACCGGGATGGCGGTGACGATCGATACGGGTGATGCCGTCGCTCTTCACCCCAAGAACAAGAAACCGATCGGTTTGCGCCATGCCTACCTGGCGCTGGGAAAGACCTATGGTTTGCCCATCGTTCACGAAGGCCCGGTTCTTTCCGGATATGCCGTGAAGGATGGAAAGATCGTCGTACGCTTCAACTCGATCGGGTCCGGGCTCGTGCCTGCTCGCAAAGGTAAACTTGATGCTTTTGCCATTGCGGGCAAGGACCGCGTTTGGCACTGGGCGGAAGCGAAGATCGAGAAGGATTCCATCGTCCTTTCCTCCTACAGGGTAAAGAGCCCCGTGGCCGCCCGCTATGCCTGGGCCATGAATCCCTCTCAGCGTAATCTCCTTTATAACATGGAAGGCTTTCCGGCTTCTCCCTTTCGTACGGACGACTGGCCCTTTTACGATCCTAATGCCGAAACTATTGACGTGAATAAGCCACCAAAGCCAAATGGTTACGAGTCCAAGGATTGGGCTCGTCCCGTTATGACGCAATAATTATCTATTTCGAGTCAATATGTACGAAACTTTTTCATTAGATTCCTTACTCGATGAGGATGAATGAAATTCAGAAAGATACATGTAAGAAAAATCCCTTGATTCACTTTTTCTTCGATTTCGGTTCAGTATTTCTTCAAGTTGTTGGGAATGGATAAGAAGGACATAGTCGAGGTGCTGGAGCGAATTGGTACCATGATGGAAATCAAGGGGGAGAACCCCTTCAAGGTACGAGCCTATTTTTCGGGAGCCCGGACACTCCAAACCATGGAGGAAAGTCTCGGGACTATTATCGAGGAAGAGCGCCTGGGGGACGTGCCCGGTATCGGCAAGGCTCTCACCGAGAAGATCGAGACCCTCTTCGCGACCGGGGAACTTGAATTTTACGACAACTTGCTCGCATCGGTACCAACCGGACTCCTCGACCTGCTGGATATTCCGGGCTTGGGAGGAAAGAAGATCAAGGCTTTGCACGAACAGTTGGAGATCGATTCGATCGAGTCGCTGACCGAAGCCTGCAACAAGGGAAAGGTGGCCAAGCTAAAGGGCTTCGGCGAAAAGACTCAGGATAAGATTCTTTCCGGAATCAAAAACCGTGAGATCTATGGAGCCCGCCATCTCTGGTGGCAGGCGAGAAAGGTTGCCGACCGGATTCTTCCGGGTTTGCAGGACTTGCCTCAGGTCGAGCGGGTCGAAGCGGCTGGGAGCTTGCGCCGGGGCATGGAAACGGTGGGTGACCTCGATTTTCTCGTGGCCTCTTCCGATCCGGGACCGGTCATGGACTGGTTTACCTCCATGGAAGGAATCGCCGAGGTCACCGCTCATGGGGATACCAAGTCGAGCGTGCGCTTCGAGGATGGTATGCAAGCTGATTTGCGGGTCGTGCCTTCCGAACAATTTTTCTTTGCCCTCCATCACTTTACAGGCTCAAAAGACCACAATGTCCGCATGCGTCAAAAAGCCCTCTCCCTTGGCCTGAGCCTGAGCGAATGGGGCTTGCGCCCGGAGGAGGAAAAGGATTCCTCGCGCAAGGCCGGTCCGGTCGAGGCTCATTCCGAGGAGGATGTTTTCAAGGCTTTGGGCCTTCAGTACGTCCCACCCGCCCTGCGTGAAGGCATGGGCGAGGTGGAAGCAGCGGAGAGAAACGAGTTGCCCGAATTACTTGAGTATTCCGATCTCAAGGGTTGCTTCCATAACCACACCACGGCCTCGGACGGACGTAACACTCTGGACGAGATGACTGCGGAAGCGGATGCCCGGGGATGGGAATACCTGGGCATCGCAGATCATTCCAAGGCCAGTTTCCAAGCGAACGGTCTGGATGAGGAACGCTTGGCAAAGCAAATTGAGGCTATTCATGAACTCAATGAGAGCGGAAGGTTTCGCTGTCATGTCTTCGCAGGCTCGGAGGTGGACGTTCTCTCCGGGGGCAAGCTGGATTTTGAGGATTCCGTTCTTGATTCCCTCGACTATGTCGTGGCCTCCGTCCATAACGGGCTGACTCAAGAGGAGGAGACCATGACCACCCGGATCATCACCGCGCTCGAACACCCCAAGGTCACCATGTTCGGACACCTGAGCGCCCGACTTCTGCTCAGGCGTGAACCCAGTCAAATGAACGTCGCCAAGATCATTGACGCGGCCATTGCGAACAGGAAAATTCTAGAGCTCAATGCCAACCCCATGCGTCTGGATATGGACTGGAGGCACTGGAGACGGGCGGCGGAGAAGGGGTTGCTTTGCTGTATAAATCCGGATGCTCACGCCACTCACCATTTCGACTACCAGCTTGCCGGGGTCAATGCCGCCCGCAAAGGCTGGCTAACCACAGATAATATCCTGAATTCACGAACCTTGAGCGAGGTGAAGGAATACCTGTCTATAATCGACTGAGGGTAGTTTGACTTTCGTGCGTTTTATTTTGTAAGATCTTCAGCTTCAGGCCCTTGGTTTTACATGTCTCTGGACCAAGCCATCCGGTCCCCCTTGAAACCTTTATGCTGTTCAGAATTTTCCTGAATTGAATGACATGGAAAGAAGGAAATTAAAGTATTCTTCAAATTTTAGAGTTCTTATTCTTCGTCTAAGGCATTGACATGTTGCTGAATTAGATTGGGAATCCTTCCATGATTAAAAATTTAATTTTACTTACATCTATATCCTGTGGAGTGGCTTCACTTTCATTCGCGAAGCAAAAAGAGCCCGAAATACGCAAGGAAATGCGTGGGAAGACGGAATATATGTTCATCAACGGGATCAAGGTTCACGAAACCGACCCTAAGAAACAGCCACAACCCAAGATCGTCGAACCCAAGCCGTACGACGCCAAGTCTGCCAAGGCCCCCAAGGGAGCCAAGATTCTTTTCGACGGCACGGAGAAGACTTTGTCAAACTGGGTTTCGGGAAATGGAAAGCCGACTAAATGGAAACTGGTGGATGAATCCCTTGAGTCCGTGCGCGGCGGAGGCTATCTTCAAAGTAAGGATGAATTTGGTTCTTGTCGCCTGCATGTCGAGTTCTCAACCCCAAAAGTGCCCAAAGGGAATGGTCAAGGCCGTGGTAACAGTGGCGTCTTTCTAATGGGTCAGTATGAAATTCAGGTTCTTGATTCCTATAACAACACAACCTATCCGGACGGACAGTGCGGTGCTCTTTACGGTCGAGCTAAACCTCTAGTCAACGCTTCTCGTGGACCCGGCGAATGGCAAACCTACGACGTTACTTTCCATCGACCTCTTTTCGACGATAAGGGAAAGGTCACACGGAAGGCC
>PCBO01000050.1 GCA_002730975.1 Opitutia bacterium | reverse complement strand
ACTTTTAATGAGAAACATTCAAATCTTTGATCCTCTCCTTTATCAAATCTGAAGGCTCAGAATGTTCATCATCGATGGTAAAGGACGAGGCAAGCAATGTTCGAGCTTCCTCCAGATTCCCCGTGGCATTCGCGTGAATACTGCAAAGGGATTCACCTTTAGATACAGATTCACCCACCTGCTTGAGGTCGCTCACGCCAACTGCAAAATCTATGGCATCTTCCCTTCGGGTTCGGCCTGCTCCGAGGATGAAGGCAGATCGACCTACTTTGCCCGCATCGACAGCAGTCACATAACCTGCATTGGGAGCAGGGAGGGTCTCGATAGTTGAGGCGGTAGGAAGTTCCCCGGGGGATTCTACTAAAACGGGGTCACCACCCTGCAAGTGAACCATCTTCAGAAACTTCTCAAAAGCCCGCCCGGAGTGAAGAGCATCAGCGAGAAGAGAACGCAGGGCATGATCATCTCCGGGGATGCCCATCATTGAAAGCATCCGTCCGCCTAGGGCAAAGGTGAGCTCGACCAGATCAGCAGGGCCCTCGCCTCGAAGTGCCCGTACGACTTCGTGAACCTCCAATGAATTTCCAACTGAACGACCAAGCGGTCTGTTCATGTCGGTCAGAAGCGCCTCCACCCGACAACCTGAACGAGTTCCTACGGCAACCATCGTCTCGGCCAGTTCTCGGGCCTCCGACTCGGTCTTCATGAACGAACCCGATCCGAATTTGACGTCGAGAACAAGTCCTTGAACGCCCGCCGCAAGTTTCTTGCTCAGAATGCTCGCGGTAATAAGCGGAATGGAAGAAACGGTGCCAGTCACGTCGCGCAGAGCATAAAGTTTTTTGTCGGCCGGAGCCAAACGTCCCGTCTGACCCGTGATTACGCAACCACAGTCACTCACAACTTTTTGTAACTCGGTCGACGAAAGGTCCGTCCGATACCCCGGAATACTTTCCAGCTTGTCTAAAGTTCCACCGGTCAAACCAAGGCCTCTTCCTGAAATCATTGGAACAAGACCACCGCAAGCAGCTACCAAGGGAGCTAGAACAAGGGAGACCTTGTCTCCTATTCCACCCGTGGAATGCTTGTCGACCGCTAAAGTTTCGAACTCGGAGAAGTCGAGTGTTTCTCCCGAGTCCATCATCGCTTGCGTCAAGGTTGCAGTTTCCTCAAAGTTCATGCCGTTGAGGCAAGTCGCCATGGCGAAAGCTGCCATCTGGTAGTCGGGTACGTCTCCATTCGAGTAATCCACTACGAAGGCCCGAAGATCGTCGAGTGGAATGGCTCCGTTCTCTCGCTTCAAAGTGATGATATCCTGTGGAATCATTCTAGAGAGCTATCTTAATTCACAGTAAGAATCAAAGACTGTTTTGTTATCTCATTTTTAAAAGTGACGATAGCCGAAAGCATCTTTATGGGTTCAATACCTATGAGTGAGATCATACGAATAACTCTAGTTCGTCACGGAGAAACGGAATGGAACGTTTCGGGTCGCTGGCAGGGACATGCGGATGCTCCGCTCACAGCTCATGGTGAGGCTCAAGCCAAAGCTTTGGGAGAAAGGCTTGCAGATGAGAAGTTTGACTCTTGCTACACGAGTGACTTAGGGCGAGCCATCCACACCTCACGCCTGATTGGCGCTTCATCGGCACTTCATTTCGAAACGGATGAAAGATTGCGCGAACGTGACCTTGGCATCATGCAAGGCTTAACTACAGAGGAGATGCTTGAACAGTGCCCCGATGCTTACGAATCCTTTCGTAATAATGGGCCGGATTTTCTAATTCCAAAAGGCGAAAGCTTTCGACAATTCAGTAAACGATGCGTGAGCGTGATCGAGGATTTTTCAGATCGGCATGTAGGCCAGAGCTTGCTTGTAGTTACCCATGGCGGAGTACTCGGAGCCATATTTCGACATGTAATCGGACTATCTCTGAATTCTCCGCGCAGATACGCATTACTTAACTGTTCTGTAAACGTAATCGAAAAAAAGGACGGCGACTGGAATCTCCTCCACTGGGGAGACGTGAATCACATAGACCAAGACATGGCGCTGGACGACGCGTAGTTCCATCTCTCGTTTGCGTCATACATAATAATGGAATTACCATGCCGGAAATGTGGCGAACCGACCCGCTACGACGGAGTTGGTGTATTCGGGGCTAAAACAGTATGTAGGCATTGTCGTTGTAAAAAGCCTCACAATTTGAGAGGGCATCCATTATTCCCATTCTTACTGTTCTTTATTGGGGTAGGTGCTTTCGCCTTAATCAATCCGTTTGCTTGGAGTGACGATGCCATGCTTTATGGCTTAAGTAGTGGCTTTTTCTTGCTCTTTTGGTACAAGGGATTCGGTCAATCGTACTTCCTTTACAGATCTCATCTGAAGACAATGCCGAATGAGGCAACTGATGGCGAGGTAGGTCCGCCAAAGGGTGTTTTGTTCATATTTGGGTTTATTCTGCTTTTGGGTTTACTGACTCTCTTTATCTTTTTAAGGGAAATCGTATCTTTCGATGAGGTGGAAGTGGGAGATTACGTTTTTCCTTTGAAGGGTCATGAAGTCATGGATGGCATCGGTTCGATTCCTTCCACGCTGACCGATGGAGAAAAAACCGAAATCATGTTCGTAAACAGAATGAATTTTGTCGTTCAGGTCTACTGTCGAGATCTGAAGGGAATCATGCGTTACAAAATGCGTCTGCTCCCAAATTGGGCAGAGAAAAGCGAAGCTTACGTAGGTCAAACTTGGTTGGTTACCGACGAGAAAAAAAAACCTCTATATTTCTTCTTGGCGGAGAATGCCCAATCAGACGGCGCAATTGGAAGGGCAAGAGTCCCACCCGAAAACTTAACTCTTGATAGCGTCGTAGATTAGCTTTTTGACAGCCCATTCAGTCATGAAACTGTACGGCATAATCTGCTCCATGGTAACTACAATGAGTTCATCCTTGGGAGAAACCCAATAGTGGGTACTCGCAGCACCACCCCAACCGTACTCGCCGACCTTCCCTCCGAGATCCCATGGTCCCATTGATACGCGAGTCGAAAAACCCAAACCAAATCCAACGCCGACTCTCGGCACAGGTCCTATCCGAATGGGCATAAGCTTCTTGGGCAGTTGATTGCGAGTCATAAGGCGGACAGTCTTTTTATTGAGAATCCGCTTTCCGTAAAGCTCCCCTCCATTGAGAATCATTTGAAGAAAGCGAAGGTAGTCTCGCGTTGTGGAAACAAGACCACCACCTCCCGACGCAAGACCGGCATTGCTCAGGTAGCTACTTTTGTGCGGATCATCGATTAGGCGAAGCTTACCTGGTCCGTTTGGTGCGTAATTGGCGGCAAACCTATCGACCTTTCCCTTCGGGACCTCAAAGGCAGTGTCCTTCATGTCGAGAGGCTTGCATAAGCGTGTAGCAAGAAAACCCTCCAAGGACTGTCCCGACCAGATTTCGACAAGACGACCGAGAACGTCTATGGATACACTGTATTGCCACTTGGAACCCGGCTCGAACGCGAGGGGGATGTCACTCAACTTTTTTATCATTACGGGAAGACTGCCAGCTCGATCCATCGGCTTGTCCTTCTTGTAACGTTTTTCCACCGCACTGTTTCCCAAAAACCCATAGGACAAGCCTGAGGTGTGACGCATCAGGTCGCGAACGGTCATTTGTCGCTTGGCGGGTTCAGCAAGACCATCTCTCCAAACCGAAAGTTCTTTGAACTGCGGAATGTACTTCGATACGGGATCATCCAAATCGTACTTGCCTTCATCAAATAGGATAAGAGCCGCGGAAGTGGTGATCGCTTTGCTCATCGAATAAATACGAAAAATCGAATCGGCTTTCATCGGCTTATCACGCTCCAAGTCCAACTTGCCGTAGGTTCCGAAGTGGACTATCTTTCCCTTTCGGGCGATAGCCACAATGCCGCCTGCAAGCTTCCTTTCGGCCACGAACCCCTTCAACACTTCATCCACCTTTGCCAATTTAGCCGATGACATGCCGACGTCTTCCGGTTTCGCTACGGGAAGCTCTCTGGCAGTAATGCCACAGCAGGAAATGAATAGAAGGAATGTAAGTAGATGCTTCATAGAAAGATTTCAGAGAAAAGATTCAATTTATCCGTCAGTGGCCTCTCGAAACCTGCGAAGAGCATGGGCGGCATGGTACAACCCACCATCACTAAACACTTCGGTGGGAAACTTTTCCATATCAGTCACTAATCGATCAATCGCCTTGAGCACCCATTCCTGCATCAACTCTTCAGTTGTGAGTGCAACGCTCATCCATTCGAGAGCGTGTCCGGTGGAACTGATTAACTGCCGAGGGGTCCGCGGACGTACTGAACGAAAGAATACGGCGGCGGAAAAAGCTCCGTCTTTCTGTTGGAAGTCCTTCGTGATGGCGACGTATTTATCCAAGTATTTCTTCGCATCTTTCCAGACTCCGACAAGCTTGCCGCCTTGGTCTAGATATTTTCGAAGGGCGTAGGCGACCCCGTACAGGTGGTGCGGACCACCCTCCGTTTCACGGCGCGGATCACGTTGAATGGCCAAACGCATGACGTCCTCTATTCGATATTTTTTGCCAGTATCGGCCTTCCATTCCTCGTCAAAGGGAACATAACTCGACACCGCCACCAAGGTCCAACCCAGTTCCTGATCCTCGAGGAAGCTTTTTTTGGCGAAGTTCAGCTTGTCCTGCACTGTGAATTTCTTTCCCGTGCGTGAAACGATTTCACGGTCCAACTTCACGCCGGCATCAGCATAAGCAAAAAGGAATTGATCCACGTGATCCTGAATAAGAAAGGATTTATCTCCCTTGCCGCGTGTCTTCAAGGTGGGCACACCTTTTACGTCTTGGTAGATAAGCTTGCCTTCGAACTTGGCGTGGTGGGTGAGATAGTCGATGGCGTTTAGCTTCCCGTCAGACTCGACGTTGAAAACCTCCAAGTCATTCTCAAAGGCAACCACTGCATGCATGACGACCCAAGGTGTGTTCACATCACTACGAAGCGGACGGGCATGCGCTTTCTTGATCACCTCGTCGATTCGAATCGAAAGAGCTTTCGAAACGGAATCACCAACCGCAAGCTCGGCAGACAATAGAAAGGCAAAGGCAAGACAGATTAGTAATGGAAAGAGGATTTGCTTCATCATATGATTTGTTTTCCTCGAAACTAAAGCGGATCAACTTCTTGAGCCTAAACCAAGAGTTTCCTTTGAATACTTTATGCTACGTTCCAACTCCGCGATTTGATAATCCTGTTGAGCCTTCTTTCGCTCGGCACCCTTGGGAACCTTAAATGGCTCCATGAAAGTTCCCGCTTTAGCTAACCCGACGAATCCAGCGAAACCATCCGCACCGATGGATTCGTACGGTTTCCAGAAATCCTTTTCGAGGTAGGGAAAAGGCTTGGAGAATCCGGAAATGATTTCTAGCTGAACGGGAACTTGAGGGCAAAGCTCCGCCCATCTATTTGCAAAAGCCTTCATATCCACGCAACCTTCACCCATGGCGGTCCATTGCACAGATGCGCCATTATCGATTTCCCATATCATTGAATCGCGGATACCGCTGGAAACCGCAAATGGAGCGAGATTCTCGAGAGTATCAAGAGGGTCTTCCATTGTCCAAGTGGCGTTGCCCGAATCTAGGGTCGCTCCAACGTATTCAGGACCTGCCCGCTCGATCAGGTTGGCAAGTTCACGACTGTGCATGTCGCCCGCATGGTTCTCAATGGCGATCTTGACGCCTGCATCGAGTGCATGCTTACGAACGTTTTTGCAGACCTGAATGGTGCTTTCAATATGCTTTTGGATGCCACCTGGGCCTTTGCGGTCTTGCATGCTACCCAAGTAACAGCGAGCCACGGGCGAACCTAAGGTTTTGGCCACTTTCAGAAGATGCTTGAGGTGATCTTCTGCAGAGCCGTACTTATCGATGAATTTTGGCGAAGTCGGACAGATGCCACCGGTGCCGGCGTGAATGGCGATACCGAACTTGTCAGCCTGTTGCTTGATTTCTTTTAGATAACCTGAGTCGTGACTTTCAAACACATCCAGATCGGAAAACAAAATGGTGTCGACCCTCTGTTTGTTTGCGTATTCAAGAAGCCGAGGTGCCTTCCATCCCAAAGCACGAATTGAAAAGTTGTCGAAACCAAGCTTCACTTTGGCTATAGAAACTGGTTTTTTTCTCGGTAAACCGCTAGCGAGTGGAGAAGCGGAAATTAAGCCTACGCCGATGGCGGCGTTTTGGAGAAAGGAGCGTCGATTAAGTGGATAGTCGGATTGTTTCATAGTTATTCTGGAATTTGCTGTGAGAACATAATGATTCATAAGGAAACCTTTCTTTCGCTAGGGCAAGGCATAGGCCAAGGCAACATACTTTCCAATTCGTTTAACTCATTTGAGAAATCGAGGCGTTTGCAATTCATGCCATACACGCATATATTAAAAACATATCACGATGAAAATGAAAAATAAGGATTCAGAACTTTTCGAGTATAAATTCCATTACCATCTGGGAGATGACCTTGGGTCGGCAGACAAGTACTTCCTCGCGCATGATCGTAACGAAGCATCAGATATGTTTTCATACGCCTGCAAAAAAAAACGATTGAATCTTCATGATGTGCACATATCCAGATGGAATCGCTGGGAGGGATCATGGGAAGCCTTAAAAATTACACCGAGCTGTAGTCTCGCTCCCCGTAACTAAACAAATTCTAGGTTTTCAACATCAATCCGACTGCACAAGGTTTAACGAATTCAGAATCTGTTCCCCGGTGTGTCGGTATGCCCACAACACTCCATCGCAGGTAACACAACCATCCACGCAAGCTACATTACCGTTTATTTTTGGCTCCCTTACAGGCAAACAGTAGTGCCCTGTGAAAACGGCTGGTTCGTAAATTGGGTATGGCTCTACATATGTCAAATCCTCGAGCGAAGGTCCCAAATACGTAGAAGCTCCCTCATGCGCAGGATAGAGCAACTCTGAATAAGTTAATCCAGATGGATCGAGCCACCAGCGGATCCGAACTCGTGATCGGGGTATGCCAAATCGGTCCAAACACACTTGGCCGTCGGGTAAGGGTAACTTGATTCCTTTCAATACTGTCTGCACGGCCTGATGTTCGGGCGAGGTCTTTGTAATCGCTCTCTGTAAAAAGTCTTCGTCGCTACAAGTTCGCCCCGCAATCACCTTCAACGAGGACGGATGCCACACGGCATGAACCACTCTTATACCTTCGAATTCTACCGAAAAGGGGAGAGTAAGTAACCAGTCCAGGTGCTCTCGGTATTCATTCTCAATCTTTTTCTCTCCCACAAAGTTTGTGGCAAGAAGATTGAACTCATGATTACCGAGAACTGCAAAAGCCGATCCGGAATCCGTCATGCCTCGAACGATTTTGATTACTTCCGAAGATGAAGGACCTTTGTTGATTAGGTCGCCGACAAAGGCGACCTTTCGGCCATCAGCATGCAAAAACGCACTGTTTGAACTCTCTCGCTCATAACCAAGCTTGGCCAGAAGGCGTAAAAGTTGACCGGCATGGCCATGAACGTCGCCGATAACGTCAAAACCACTCATGGATACCCCTTGATATGGGAACTCAAATCCCAAAGTTGGCTATGCCTGGGAAAACTAGCGAATGTAGCTTAAATTCTTCCCGTTGGCTTGCTTCCATTGCCTAGAGGATTCTTCGTAAACATACTTTGCTGCGTTTTCGAGAATGAGGATTCCATCTCGAATCGCCCACTGGCGCGAGCTATGGGTCCGTGTACCTCGCTTACCCGTGCATCGACCTTGAGCATACGAAATCGGACCTACGATACGGAATTCAAAAAACCACTGCTGATCAGTGGAAAGATCCACAAGTGTCCATTTTCGGTCGATAAGCATGCGTGTTAAATTACTCAACTTAAGTCGATCATCGAGCGAAAGAGATTTCGAACTTCCGGTACTAGGGTGTGGAATTGTTGTTTTTTTTGTGGAAGCAAGAGTTCGAGCCGAATTGAATCGACCGAGAATGGTACGAAATTCAGTTGATAAATTCTTTTTCTTGGCGTTTTGCATGGCCACTACAGACTTAAAGGAAGTGGGCTGCTGTAGAAGAATTACGCTGTGTAGCAACAAAGTTAAGTTTTCATCTTTACCAGCGGTCTCGACCGCTTGGTTCAAGTAGCCGAAAAAGGCTTGTTCTGTAACCTCAGTGAAGATGCCCGAGATCGGTTGCCCGGCGGTTAATAGCGCTTCCAGCATGAGAGCGTTTACATTTTCCGGGTGAATGGCTTTGGCGAACTGGAGCATCTGAAAACCCTTGGGACTTTGCCGATTTACCTTGAACTCTCTTTCAGCCAATTTCACCGCACCTTCAGCCAAACGCTTGGCTGATATCAGCGGAAGGGCTGGAGGGGGTAGTGCCTTCACTAAATGGATAGGGTAGGGTAAGTGCAATTGCTTCAGCACACTTTCTAGGTCCGATGAAATCCCCATTTGTTTGGCCTTGTGCAATTCAACCAAAACAGCCCTGTTGCCAGGTTGTAGCAATCCCGCAAGATTGAAGGCAAGCAAGCGAAAGAAGGAGGGGTTCTGCGAACCTCCCAAATCGAGCAAATACTTTGCGAGAGCACCTTCGTCCACCCTTCCTCCGAGCACTCCTAGAGGAATAGCCTGCTTCGCATCCATAAGGCCCTTGAGGTAAAGAGCTTTCTCGTTGCCTGCCGACAAATACCCGCCCACTTGAAGCAGTTTAAGTGCTACTGCATCATTAAGATTAAAGCTAAGACGTTGTGCTGCCACTACGATCACGCCGTTGGCAATACTCTCGACGACGGCGTCGCTTACTGGAAAGTCTGCTTTGGAAACCCTGCTCGCAACTTGGCCTTGGGCGGACACTTTGAATGCAAGGCACAGCACTGATGCGCTCAGATAAAAAAGAAAATACTTAATTTTTGGCAACGGAACCATCTTTCGTATTCGCAATAAACAGTAAATAGATATCATATACAAGCATCTGTACGAGTGAGTGAAGGAAAAACTTACTCCAAACAAGCTACGCCTAGATCGAAATGACATCCGCCTCCCCCTTTACAATTGAGAAAATCGATGGCAAGTCCGATGCCCGTGCGGGCTTCCTGAAACTACCTAGAGGAGACATTCCGACACCGGTATTCATGCCTGTCGGAACGCAGGGTACGGTGAAGGGAATCATGCCACGCGACCTAAAGGAGGTCGTAAAGGCTCGCATCGTGCTAGGAAACACTTATCACCTCCGTCTCAGACCAGGTTCAGAAATCATGAGAGAACGAGGTGGACTATCAAAATTCATGAATTGGAATGGTCCCATCCTTACAGATAGTGGTGGTTTTCAGGTATTTAGTCTTCCGAATCTTCGCAAATTGACCGATGACGGAGTCGCCTTTAAATCTCACCTCGATGGATCGGACCTTTTTCTCGGTCCACGCGAGTCCATTGAAATGCAAGATGCTCTGGCCTCCGACGTCGCCATGTGCCTTGATGAGTGCCCCCCCGCCGATGCCAGCCAAGTAGAAGTGGAGGATGCGGTTAGGCGCACAACGCTCTGGGCGAAGAAGTGCGCCGATGCTTGGCTAGAAACCTCAGGACCAAATGATGGGCGTAATCTCTTTGCCATTGTCCAGGGAGGACGATTCAGGGAACTCCGTATTCGTTCTACGGAAGAGCTGCTTACTTCAAACTTTCCGGGATACGCCATCGGTGGAGTGAGCGTAGGAGAAACAGAGGAGCAAATGCTCGAACAAGTGGCGTGGTGCGCCCCTTTGCTTCCAAAAGACAAACCCCGCTACGTAATGGGGGTCGGCACACCTCCTCAATTGCTCAAGATGATTGCCCTCGGGGCGGACATGTTCGATTGCGTCATGCCGACTCGAGCAGCCCGACACGCAACGGCATTCACCGCAAATGGTCGCCTGAACCTTCGCAATGAACGCTTTCGAAGAGATGATTCTCCATTGGACGTGGAAACTGATTGCTTCGCCTCAAGAGAATTCTCAAGAGCCTACTTGCGACATCTAGTGACAGTAGGTGAAAGCCTAGGGGGAGTCCTGCTCACGCTTCACAACCTTCGCTTCTTCGTCTCACTCTTAGAAAAAGCTCGCCTACACATTCTTACGGGTGACTTCGAGCAATGGTCACAAAACTGGATAGAACGATACGAACAAGTCTAATCCACTAAGCAGAAAAAATTCCTCCCTAAGGCAATATATTCGAATATAGAGCAAAAGGGTTTTGGCTATTTCCGGATCTGTCATCGAATCCCCCAAAATGCTTCCGAAGGATACTAGTGCATCGGAATTATGACGAAATCGTCGAAGCGGGCATAAGAGTTGCGCAGTGGAGACCAGTCTCTGTTTCCGCCACCGTGGAAGGTAGAGAAAAGGAATTGGTCGACGAGGGCGACGTCAGTTTTGACCTTTCCGCGGAGACTGAGCCCTTGCTGATCCAGTGCGAGCTTACCGTCTATCCGAACGCGGATGCTTCCATTCTCTTTGCCGGGAGCGTTGACTGTTACCTCTTGTTCGAATTGGAGCCAATGGCCAGAAACAGCCTTGGCTTTTAGTTCGATGCGGTCGCCGTAGTCAGTCTTTTGGTGAAGGTGGTAGAGGTATAGAGTGAGGTTCCCGCCTTCTCCCCACATGTAGCGTGAGGACCAACCGTCGCCAGTCGGTTTCTTGCCGCCGGTATTGGCTTTACCTCCGGCGAGGCCGGGCAACTTACCGCCCTTGCGGAAGTCGAAGCCTTTCTCAAAAATTACGCGGTATGTGAGCCGATAAGCTTTGCGGGGCGCCAGGCGCTCCCGAAATTGACCGCCACCCTCGTTGGGACCAATAGAACCTCGAGGATAATTCACGCGAAGGCTGTTGCCGATGGACTCCGCCACAATGTCGGACCGTTGGTGAAACTGACCGAGGAATGCATTGCTCCAGTCTTTTCGGAAGCTCCGCATTTTGTAGGTGCCCTCGGGGTGAGCGTCGAAGTGGACGCGAATCTCGTTTCGCAATTCAGGTTCCTTGCCGCTCAGATTCAAAGCGCCTCCGAGGACGGCTAGGAAGAGCGCCGAGCCTGGACAGGAACGCAAAGTCACTTGGTCTTTTGCAGCTTCTTCGTAAGGGGACCTATGATCTCAACGAAGTTACCGTCGGGATCCTTAAGCATGAGTAGGCAAACATCCTGCGGGAGCCCGGCGGGGAGTCGCTGCGGACTTTGGGCATAGGACTTGTGACCAGCGGACTTAGCACGCTCGAGAACGGCGTCGACGTCGGTCACGAAGATGCTGACGTAGGAAAACCCTGTGGTGGTGTGAATGTGGCGCTGTTTGATTACGCGGGCAGGCTTTTCGCTCTTCACCTGCATTACCTTGAGCTTAGTAGCGGTCTCGTCTTCGCCTAGTACTAGGACATGAATATCAAGAGCGGCACCGTCCGTAAGGCCGACTTTATTGGGGAAGTCTCCCGCGACTTTGAAGCCTTCCACTTCAGTGAAGCCGACGACGCCCTTGTAAAAGGCGAGCGATTTCTCGATGTCGGATACGACCACGCCGAGATCGATTGTCTGCTGGGCAAACGGGCCGGTTGGTTTGGCATCATCGTCCTTGGCGACGAGAGCAAAGGGGAGGATCGTTAAAAATGTAAGAATGGATAGCAGTTGCTTGAACATGATGAGGGTTTAATAAGGATTTTGTTGATGGTGTGTAACAAAGAAGGGCTTAAGTTCAGAAAGGCGGCTTGGAAGTTTCTTAAAGTGAAAAAAACCGAATTATTGAAAGCAGGCGATTGTCTTTTTCAGAGCCTCGACAAGCCGAGCCACTTCCTCTTTCGAATTGTAGAAGGCAAAGGATGCCCGAGCGGTGGCGGAGATACCGAGGTGCTCCATCAGGGGTTGGCAGCAATGGTGACCCGTTCGAATGGCTATGCCCTCGGCATCCAGAAAGGTGGCTATATCATGCGGGTGGATGCCGTCTATTGTGAAGGAAACTACGGCGGCCTTGCCGGGTGCACTTCCATGGATCGTAAGGCCCGGAAGAGCTTCCAGCCCGTCTGTAGCTTGCTCTAGTAGGGCTTGCTCATGGGCTGCCGCTGCGGCAAGATCGAGGTTGCCGATGTACTCTATGGCAGCACCGAGACCGATTGCGCCCTCCACGTTGGGCGTACCCGCCTCGAAGCGCTGGGGCGGGGGGGCGAAGGTGGTTTTTTCGAAAGTCACTTCATCGATCATATCGCCCCCGCCTTGGTATGGGGGCATATCGGCGAGTAGATCCCTCTTCCCATAGAGGACTCCGATGCCCATTGGGGCAAATACCTTATGCCCTGAAAAGGCGAAGAAGTCGCAATCGATTTCTCGGAGATCGATTGGGCCATGAGAAATGCTTTGGGCTCCGTCGACTACGGTGACCACCCCACGCTCCTTGGCTTCTGCAACGATTTCGACAACGGGGTTGACCGTGCCGAGGGAGTTGGAAACATGGCAGAGCGAGAGAAGCTTAACTTTGGGCTGATCGAGAAGAGCGCAAAGTGCATCTCGATCGAGAGATCCATCCTCAAGGATGGGAGAGATCTCGATCTCGATTCCCGTTTGCGTCTTCACTAGTTGCCATGGTAAGATATTAGCGTGATGCTCCATTGTGGTGAGAACTACAATGTCACCTTCATTCAGGTGCGTGCGGGCGTAGCTTTGAGCGACTAGATTAAGAGCTTCAGTAGTTCCGCGGACAAAGATAATTTCTTCGGTGGAGACGGCGAGATGATCAGCGATGACTTTACGGGCATGAACGTAGGCAGATTCAGTTCCCTCCGCAAGAGCGTAGACGCCACGATGCACGTTGGCGTTGGAATTTCGATAGTGGTTGGCAATGGCATCGATTACGGCGTTGGGCTTTTGGGAGGTCGCGGCGTTGTCGAGGTAGGCAAGAGATTTGCCTCGAAAGCTTTTTTCGAGGATGGGGAAGTCTCCGCGGACAGACTCAAGATCGAAAGTAGTAGTCATGACTTCGATACGGCAAGTTCAAAGGAAACAGCAACTCCAAAGATGGCTTCAAAATTGAAATGCTCCCTGATTAGCGACATAGGAATAACATGACGTCAGCAATCTGCTTTGGCGAGATAGGATTTGATGAACAACCCATTTTTTTTGAGTCCTACGGGTTTCTCAAATACCACGAAAAAAAATACTATTAAGATCCTTTCGAAATTAAACTTGATAAGATGAGTTACGCAGGAGAGAGGAGTTCGGAAATAATCTGCCAAGTTCCGAATACATGATTATTATTTTTCAAGGAAAAGTAGATACGTGTCATTTCGTAGGTGCTATTATGCATCTTGAATCTAAAAGTGGCTTCGCAAGTACCTCTTTGAATGCCGAGTTTAGTCTCTGCGATGAAATGTTTACGGTCTTGCGGGAGAATTCGGGAGATGAAGAAATCACTGTCTAACAAGTCTTCTTTTTCATATCCTGTTATTTCAGTTGCGTTGTCGGAAACGTAACTACCTAGATAATTGCCTCCTTTGATTGTCGACTCGAACAACATAAGGCGAAGATTCCCTAGAATATCCATAGACTTGCCTAATTGCCGACCGAGAGAAGTGAAAACTTCCTCGATAGAACCATTGATCCCAGCGTTTATGAAGTGTTCTTGGCCATCTATGTGCTTCTGGATAGCGAGTCGGGCGATTTGGGAGATTGACCTATTTTCGTCGAAGGATTCTTGGGAAAGAATCTTTCTTTCGTTTTCGCTTAGGAGAACCGAAACCTGTGCTGTCAAATTATCTTTTCTTGGCATCTAGATAACCTAATAAATTATGGTATAAATAGAATAAAGCAAACTGAAGTTTGCATTATACAACTATTATTTCAGATGTAATAACAACCTAAGAGACGCCCTGATTTGTTTCTAATTAGAACACTACTACTACAAAATAAAGTAGATGGATTCACTTAGCGGTGAATCTCTCATGCTAAGAGGTACTCTTCTGCCACTACCTGTGTATGATCTTGGCGTTCGGCAGGGCTTCTTGCAGTTTGGCCGCTCCGTCATCTGAAACCTTAGAGTTCCAGAGATAAATTTCCTTTAGAGAAGGTATGGCAGCTAAGGTTTGGATTCCCTTGTCGGTGACTTCCGTTCCCACGAGGTTGATGTACCAAAGAGAAGGTAATTTGTTGAGGGCAGTGAGGGCGTCGTCGCCCACGGAGGTCATTCGCAGACTCAGCCAAGTCAGGTTATAGAAACTACGAAGAACTCCCATTCCACGATCCGTCACCTTAGTTCGAGAAAGGTCAAGATGGGAAATGTTATTGCGAATATTGCTGAACCGTTGAAGAGCGGAATCGTCTATACTCGGGGCGTTGGACGAAAATTCAACTCGAAGGAGCGAATGTTTTTTCGCCAACGGAGTAATGAAGGCACCTGTTTTTTCGGCGGCTGCAATTTGAGGTTTTCCTACTGGTCGGGCTCTTTTTCCGAGTTCATCAAGGGGAGTGGATTTTTGAAAACTATTTGTAAATGCCGGCGCGCTAGGTGCTTGAACTGCATTTGGATCAACTGCGGTAGCGGCGGCTTTGTCAAGAGCACCTTCCAAAATCCAACGCTTGATTGCATCGATTTGCTCAGCAGCGAGCGTATCGCCCTTCGGTGGCATTATTTCAGTGTCGTCTGCCTCTTCGGGATTTACTAAAATATATAGTGTGCTTTCCGCTATATTTTTTGGGAGCACTACTGGACCATCAAGGGTTCCCTTCATAATCAGTTCGTAAGAGTCTAAACGTAGACCGGCTTTAGGGTTTATGGTGCGACCGTTTTTCACATAAGGTTCTCCATGGCACTCTAGGCAACGTTGAGCAAATATAGGTTTGATATGTGATTCATAGTCAACGGGTTGACCGACGGCAGGCAAGGAACCACCTCCTGCGGAATCATTTCCTGTGGAAGTTGGCTTGCTTCCTTCTTCAATCCAACGCTTGAAAACATCTATCTGTTCAGGTGCAAGTTTGCCTCCTTTGGGTGGCATAATATCTGAGTCGTCTTCATCGAGAGTCATAAGCTCGAACAAAACACTCTCCACTATATTCCCGGGTGTAACGACAGGTCCGTCCAAGGTGCCTTTTAGAACCATTTCGAAGGTGTCAAGGCGTAGACCCGCTTTCGGAGTTATAGTTCGTCCATTCTTTTCAAATGGAGCCCCGTGGCAATCCGTGCAGCGTTCTTGAAGCAAAGGCAGTACATGGGATTGAAAATCAATGGGTTCACCGGGAGCGGGCATCTCCCCAACTGAAGTCATGGATTCAGGGTCTACTCCCAAGGGAGCTATTTTATGGCTAAAAAACGATCCTGACCTGAGACGAGTTGGTTGAGATTCGGGAGAAGGGTGGGGGGCTGATTTCGGTTCAGAATTACTGGAAGTAGACGGAACTGTCACTTCAGGTTGAGGAGATGTCGGTGCGGCAGGAGGCGTCCCTTGCTGAACCCGTTTTTTGCTTACTGCATCACTGCAATAGCGTTGGTCATCTGGCTGAAGTGATTCGTAGGGAAGTGCGAAACGTTGGCCATTCTGTCCTTCTATATATATTTGATTTCCTTGATAACCAATGAATCTGGCTGTCATGGAGTGGCCCTGTACCGTGTTGAAAGTGCGGAAAGGCTCGACCGCTAATACGGTTCTTTGAGCAGACAACAAAATGACTGCGATGAATATGGTGGCGACTATCTTCGCCATAGGTATTCCAGCTCGACCTTCCTAAGCAAGGATGTCGAGAATGGGTTCACCTTTGTGAGCAACCGTAAACGGACGACCGGAGGGCGAATATTGAATTTCGTTCAACGGCAATCCTAAAGCGTAAGCAATTGTTGCGTTCAAGTCGGGTGGTTTGACTGGATTTTCCGCTACCTCTTTGCCGTTCTCGTCACTTTTACCGTAAGCCGTCCCGCCCTTAATCGCACCACCTGCCATAAAAGCTGAGAAAGCTTTGGGCCAGTGATCACGACCATTGCGAGGATTGATGTCGGGGGTGCGACCAAATTCCGAAGTAAGTACAACAAGAGTTTCCTTAAGAAGTCCCCGATGCTCTAGGTCGTAGAGTAAAGCACTGAGTGCTTGGTCAACATCCATACAGTTTTCGCCAGCTCTATCAAAATTCTCGTCATGCGTGTCCCAACCACCGCGTGTAACTTCGACATAACGAACTTGATTTTCAATTAAGCGACGGGCCAATAGGCAACCTTGGGCGAAATTGGATTCACCGTAGAACTCTTGAATGTTTTTAGGTTCCTGAGCAATATCGAACGCCTTAAGGTCTTCGCTTCTCATCAGCTTGACCGCATCCTTGTATAGATCGGTGTAAGCTCTAACTTTTTTCTGGGGGAAACGACCCACAAATTTGGTGTTCATCTTGTCAGCCATGGCTAGGCGTCGCCCAAAACGGTCTTCGTTTAAATAATCCGCCATTTTACTGTTTGCGAGTCCTGCCTTTGGGTTTCCAATGGGAAGTGGCCCAAACTGAGATTCAAGAAACCCTGCGCCTAGTTCGTTGCTGCCGCCTCCGATGCGAACATTCATTGGAATCGTTCGATTGATCTGTCCGGACATCTTCGCCACCCAACTACCAAAAGTAGGGTGAACTATGGTACCGCGCTTAACATAGCTTGTGTGCATTAAATAACCAGCTTGCTCGTGAGCTCCTTGGTTAGTGGAAATCGAGCGAATCACAGCTGCATTATGCATGTGTGCTGCGGTTTTCGAGAAATTTTCCGCTAAAATAATCCCATCTGCACTCGTTTGCACGGCTTTGGTCGGTCCCTGCACCTTGGGGTTGTTCGGTTTCGGATCGAGTGTGTCGAGATGAGTCATTCCACCTGCCATATTTAGGTATATCACATATCTCGCGGTAGCATGACGAACTCCTGGGGTTAGAGCATTAAGCGGACTACTAACTTTGTCTCCAAGCATTGGCAGGAGACCTACTCCAAGACAGGCTTTTGCGGCATGAGCGATGAATTGGCGTCTGCCAAGGTCGTCAAAATTTCTGATAAGTTGTTTCATAGCTGTATGGATTTATGGAATATAGAAAATTTGTTAGATGGAATTCCTACTGGACAAAAATAAATTCGTGACTATTCACGAGGGTCCAAATGAGATCAGGGTAAGCATCGTCACCAAACTTTTTAACGAAATCCTTCGAGTCTCGCTCCTCTCTTGCATCAGGCTTACGATTGAAAATGGTGTAGAAAATGGTATTAATCTTGTCTTCCATGTTTTCAGACTTTCCCAGATTCAGAAGAATTTCCGATTTCTTGTTCTTCAGAATTTTTTTCTCAACATAGCCATTGAGCAAGGAAAGAACTTGAGTAACTGAAGCATCACGATGACTATTTTGAATTTGTTCGCGGTCGGAACCTCCGAATTCGCGTACGAGATGGCCAACTGGAGCGGGGGAACCGATTTCGGATGCCCGTGCTTCCCTAGCATTTACATATTTTACTCCTTTGTCCATCACCCCCATACTTTTATCGGCTGTACCTTTTAAACTTTTAGTTGGTTTTGGTACTACCTGATCGGCCAAGAATTTGTTTTTGCAACCATTACAACAGAAGGCGATGGTCTTGCCTTGGCTTACGACAGTAATTCCCGGATCAACGGCTCGCCCCGGCTTAATTGGACAATTTACGTTTTCCGCTGGTCCCGCTTTTGCCGCCATCATACCGTCCTCCTTGTTCATCATCATATTTTTGCCGCCAGCGGACATCATGATAGCCTCCGCCAATAGTTCCTCTCCCGACATTTCCGAGTAGCGCTCAAAACGCCCGTACTCCGCCGGATTGTCTTTTACTTTACGCTTATCGATCTCGGGAAAGGTTAGGACAAGAAGGGAATCCCAAATTTGTTCGGCAGTCATGCGTTCCAAAATCGGACCTGGATAAAGATAGGGAGTTTCTGAGGAGAGACTGAACTGTTCGGAAGGAGTAGCACGATTAAACGTTTTGGTGTTGTAGAGAACTCGCAAGAATTCCTTGATGTCATAATCGAGGGCGACCATAAGCTTATCCAGGTATTCTAGAAGTTCTGGATTGGTAGCGGTGGTATCGTCCATCATATTGTCCACTGGCTCGATCAATCCGATACCCATGACTTTTTTCCAAAGCCGATTAGCGATGACAGTGGTGAAACGAGGATTTGCATCGGATGCCAGCCAATTGGCATAAGCTTCTCGCGAACCAATTTCCTTGAGGTTTTCATCGAGCTCTACGGCCAGACCAAAAATCGTGCGAGCTTCTAGTTCCTCGTTGGGTTTAGCGTTGTCATATTGATAGTCTTTGGGGAGACGGATTTTGCCTTTGCCTGGATCGTCGACACCAAACTGAATGATGTCTCGGATTCCCCTGGCCACGTTACGAAGCTTTTGATCTTCTTTTTGCTCTTCACGAACGAGTTTGTTGAAGGTAGCCAAATTTTCAGTACCCACTTTTCTACGGGCATCACCAACACCATGGGTAAAGGCAGCCATTTCGTAAAATTGCTTCTGAGACCATCGATCAAAGGGGTGATCATGGCACTGAGCGCACTCCAGACTGGTTCCCAGAAAAATTCTTACCGTATTGGCCATATTGTCTAATGGCATGCCTCTGTCTCGAAAATAATAGCCCACTGCGCCATTGCCTTTTTCCCAAACAGGACCTTTGGAGGACAGCAATTCTTTGACGAATTGGTCGTATGGTTTGTTGCTGCGGACAAAGTCCTTGATAAATGCAACATATGGTTTTCCGGACATACCTGCAGCGCCTTGCATGCGTTCTTTAACACGAAGAATGTCAGCCCAGAAATGGTACCAGTTGCTGGCGTAACCATCAGAACCGAGCAACTGATCGACTAGTTCTTGCCGCTTGGTAGTCCTTCGGCCGTTTTTAATAAAAGAATGAGTTTCTTCCAGAGATGGAATCCTTCCGACAATCTTCAAGTAAGCACGCCGTAAAAAAGCCTCGTCCTCGATTGTCTTGTTGGGTCTTTGACGGTATTTTCGAAGTTGGTTTTCGACTAAGCCATCAACTCCTAATGCAAACTTGCTGACATCACGGGGAGAAAGGGGTTTGGTAAGTGTTGGAACTGCCTCACGATCCGGGGCAAAGTTGTTTTTGACGAAAGCTTGATCCTTGTCGCAAAGAATTTCCATTTTAAAACGGAAAAGTTGATGGTCGTCAGATCTTTTAAAAAGTATGTAATCCCCGTAATACTTAACAACCTCTCCTGATAATTTCTGACCGTTAACTGAAGAGAAATCACGAGCCGATGATGTGAAAGTAATGAAAATAAATAAAATCGACCCTATGTTTTTCCAGCTTAAACTTCTGTGATTCATTGCTATATGAGTTTATGGTTTCTAATTAGGGACTTCACGCTCTATGAAAAAAATATTCTGTAGAGAAAATAATTCATACTCAAGCTTTATATAGTCGTTTCCTCGCACCAAATCAAATGCTGGCTTAAGATTTGTCAGCAAATAGTGGATTTAGAGCTTCTTTCATTAACGGCGGAAACGACCCATAGCCTTCAACAGATTGAGCAAAACCAAGATAAAAGACGAAACAAGCTGAAAAATCTTTTCAGAATTTCCAATCTAAACCTGCTGTCCAGTTTCTCCGAGCCTCTTGGTAAATGATACCCTCGGAAGAACGATGAGTTTGAATTTCCTCATTTGAGAAATTGTTTACAGTAAAGAACATGCGTTTGTTTTTAGAAAATCTTCTGGAAAGAGAGATGTCGAGGTTGAGGCAATTGTCGAGCAATCGGGAATTGCGAGTATCATCGAAGCGTTCGGACTCGTGGCGAGCATCAACTTGAACCGACCAATGACTTGGAGACCAGACTAGCGCGGCAGTGGCTCGAAGGTTCGGAACTTGGGCAAAACGGTTTCCGACAAGCTTCGGATTTTCCGGGCAACTCCTGATCTCCGTGTCCATCATTAGTGCGTGCAGGCGAACAGAGAGTTCTTCCGTAAGTAATTGTTCGACTCGGAGTTCGAGACCTTGAAGCTCAGCTTTATCGAGATTGCGGCGGGTGGCGGAGCTAGGGTCGTTAAGTTTGGAAACATTGGCCACGGAATCGTGAATTTGATCATGAAAAAGACCGAACGAAGCCGACAAGCTTTCTGTGATTTGCCAATCGAGACCGATTTCAACTCCTGTGATACGTTCGACTTTGAGATTCGCGTTGGCCTCTACGGAGAAACTACCCACTCGGTAGGGACGATAAAGTTCGTTTAAGGTGGGGTGTCGGACATGGGACCGGATTGCGGCTCGAGTCTCGACCGTTTCGGAGAAAGCCTTCGATACGTCTAATGAACCACCTAGGCTAAAATTATCACGAACGGGAAAGCTGTCAGTGGAAGTTGCCCAACCTCTCCGGATGCCATCTTCGTTGCGAAACCATTCCGCCTTGAATTCGGTAATAAGGTTCCAACTCTCCTTAGGTTTCCATTCATCGACAAACGAAAGGTCGATCAGGGTTTGACTTCCACCTGCCCGTCGGGATACATCGGTAAACTTGTTGATTTCGTGAGTATAACCTTCTCTTCGCAGAGCGACAAGAGCGAGACCGAGTTGGTGCTCGCCGACATCCAGGGAGTGTTCGTGAAGGAAGCCATGGGATGATGCAGGGACGGAGAACTGGTCGAGTACTACTCTTTCCGAGGCACGCTCTGTCTTTACTCCGGTTACAGTTGGGAAAGCGCTGGAAAAATCATATTCTTGACCAAATAGCGCGGTGTGAGACATCAGTCCTTGTAGTCCCAATGACCAGTCGAAACCATCCGCTTGGTTACGCCCGAGAGGTGTTCCATTGCCTCGCTTATCAACAAAACCAGAGAAAGTCGCATAGAGGCGGCCAAAGGAAAGCTGATTCGATAGGGTAGTGCGTCCGGAGTGCATGCTACTCCATGCATCCTCGTCTATAGCACCTCGTTGGGAAGCTCTAACCACGGGATGCCCCGCATAATCATTCGTTCGAAAGCTCGCGGTGGCTTCCCATCCTTCATTTTTGGCAGCGCTTGCGATAAAGCCATCGGCTGATAGGCCGTAGATGTTGCCGCCAGCCAGAATAAGTCGGCGGATTGGCTTGTCGGCGGGACGACGGCTCTGAAGAGAAATATTTCCCGCCGAGGAGGAAAGAGCGCCTTTTCGCTCGAAGCGAACGGCTTCAAGATCTGTAAGAGAGAAGCGATTCCAGCGTACCCAGCCGCCAAACGGATCGTTTAAAGGAATCCCATCCAGGAGTACGACGGAACGGGAAGCTGCACTAGTTCCGACACCCCTGAGGGAACCCCCTTGACTTGTCGGGTGAGCGATGCTCGAACTGGACCTGCGATAGGTAGAGAAATATGGATTGGATCGGAGGAGATCGTCTAAATATATGCTTGGTGATGCGTCGATATCTTGACGATCGAAAACAATGTTTTCCGCACTGTTCGCGGTTCTCGCAATGCCCAGAGCTTCTATCGGTTCCAGTTCATCCTCTTGGGCTAAGACGACGACAGCAAGAGGAAGGAAAAATGGCGTTAGTCGACCAATCATTTTTCAGGCAGAGCGAAGGCCGCTTGGGTTTCTTCTTTGAGAGAATCTAGTTCCACTCGAAAAAGCATCGTGGAAGAAGTGGTTATGACTTTTCGCAAGTTAAGGCCGTGCGTTCGCGAACGAAAAGGCAGTCGATTGCCTTTCGGGCTTTGCAGGCATTCATGCACTATGGAGATCGCAGCAATAATGAGTCTCCGTAACATAGCTTATAATTAGACTTCAAAGCAAGATTTTGGCAATAGTCCTTTGCCTTGACTTGCCGACAAAGCTTTCCGAAGAAAGTCTCTTTAAACAATCCATGCAAAACTATCTCGACATCGTTCGCGAAACTTGGGGTTTCGATCGTCTCTATCCCAATCAGAAGGAAGCCATAGAGGCTGCCTTGACGGGGCACGACGTGTTGCTCGTATTGCCCACAGGCGGCGGGAAAAGTCTCTGTTTTCAGACCCCTTCCATCTGCAATGGGAAGCTGAATCTGGTAATATCTCCTCTCCTTTCCTTGATGAAGGACCAAGTGGACGGGCTCAAGCTAAACGGCGTCGCCGCTGAAATGCTTGCCAGTTCTCAGGATGCGGCTTCACGGGGTGAGGCTTTACGACGCTTGCGAGGGGGAGGACTTTCCATGTTGTACGTAACGCCTGAGCGGGTGCGTGGGGAAGGATTCGAAGAATTGGTATCGGGATTGGAAATTGGTATGGTCATAGTCGACGAGGCTCATTGCATAAGCCAATGGGGGCATGATTTTCGTTCCGATTACCTCGCCTTGGGCGAATTGAGGGAACGATGGTCGGAAATACCTTTTTTCGCTTGTACGGCCACGGCCACTCCAAGGGTAATCGACGATATTCGAGATCGTCTTCGAATGAGAGATTTGGAACTCGTGATCGGGTCCGTGGACAGGCCGAACCTGACCTACAAGTTTTACCCCCGCCAGGGAGATGGATTCGACCAAATTCTTTCCGTCGTCCAGCGTAATCCCAAAGATGCTGGGATTGTCTACGCCATCCGCCGCAAGGATACGGTTGCGCTGGCTGAGAAACTGCAGGCGCAAGGAGTGAACGCAATGGCTTACCATGGCGAAATGGTAAGCTCAGATCGATCTCGCGTACAAGATGCTTTTATGTCGGACGAGTGTCGGGTGGTGGTCGCGACGGTGGCTTTCGGGATGGGCATTGATCGTACGGACGTGCGCTATGTTCTCCACGCTCGTATGCCGAAATCCATCGAGCACTTTTCTCAGGAATCGGGGAGGGCGGGACGCGACGGTGATCCCGCAGAGTGCATACTGCTTTATTCGGGAGAGGACTTTGCCTTGTGGAAGTTTATTGTCGAGAAGAGCTTGAGTGAAGGTTCTCCCGAATTGGAACCATCCCTCGCTCGTCTCTCCGAGACCTATCGGTTCAGTTCCGGATCCCAGTGCCGTCACCGGTTTCTGGCTCGCTATTTTGGGCAGGACTTGGATCCGGGATCGTGCGGTGCCTGCGACGTGTGTCTAGAGGAACTGCCGGAAATGGCGAACAGTCACGAGGTGGCGTTGAGCGTGTTGCGTTGCGTAAGCGATCTTGGAGAACGCTTTGGTTCTTTGCAGGTGTCCTCAGTGCTTCGTGGAGGCGACACCGAGAAGGTTCGTCGGTTTGGGCACGACCAGCTTGAGAGCTACGGCACCTTGCGGGATTACAAACAGCCCGAGATTCGAAACGTTATCGATCAGCTTCTCGGGCAAGAACTTCTCGAGTCACGTCACATCGACGAGGAAAAGAAGTTTACCGTCCTCGGTCTTGGTTCGGAGGCTCCTGCTTTTCTTGCTGGATCCTTCGACGCCAAATTGTTTCTTACGCGCAAGGTTTCGAAGAAGAAGGGTGGGCGGCGGTACGGTGATCAAACTGCGGACGATGCTCCGGAGGCAGTCACCCCGGAGCACCTTCGGGAGCAGGTGTTCGAGGAGTTGCGAGAATTCCGTCTAGCACGAGCCAGAACGGGCAGAGTGCGACCCTATCAGGTCTTTTCGGATGCCACTCTTCGCGGAATGGCGGCCAGTCTTCCTCAAGACGAGGACGCACTCCTTGCCGTCAAAGGTGTGGGCAAGGCGAAGGTGCGGAAGTATGGCAAGGGCGTCCTCGAAATATTGGCGAGATGGCGAATGGAACTAGAGGTGGAACCTAATGACGGGGAAGTGTGTGCACCTGAACTCGAGGAATTGGAGGTCATTCCCACTGAACCTGAAACTTCCTCATCACTCCCCATGATCTACACGATCGGTTATGCGGGTTTGGCGATCGAGCGGTTTATCGAGATTCTAAAGTCCAAAGGCATTGAGGTAGTGGCGGATTTACGCTCCCAACCTTACTCGGAACGTGAACCTGCCTATTCCCGCGATCCCTTGAAGACTTTTCTTGAATCCGCCGGACTGCTGTACGTTTTTCTTGGAAAGGAATTGGGTGCTCGGCGAGATGAAGCGGAGTGTTACCTGGACGGCATCGCCCGCTACGATCTAATTGAAAAGACTTCGACCTTTGGGGATGGACTTGAACGTCTTCGTAAGGGAGCGGGGAAATATAGAATCGCTTTGCTTTGCGCAGAGAAAGATCCACTTACCTGCCACCGATCGATACTTGTCGGGAGGTCTCTCGCGACAGAGGGTTATCCCATGATTCATCTTTACGCCGATGGATCCGAGGAGGATCAGGAATCCCTTGAAACTCGTTTGTTGCAAGAAGAGGAAAAGTCATCCGAGGAAATTGATTTCGAGTCGGGAAACCTCAAGACTCGAAAGCAAATGCTGGGGGAATGCTACGCTGCCCGTGCCGAAAGCATGGTTTACAGAGAGAAGTCCGAAGCTACGGGCATTCTCTGAGGGCGGATGCCCTTTTGTTTCGGAAAAGGGAGAGTTATGGGTTACGAGTTCCCCTTGCAGCTTTCGTATGCGCAGTACATGGTTGCTTGTATCATGGGAATCGTAACGAGTAGTCCGAGACCCAAAGGAATCATACTGACAAAGGCGAGCAACCCGCAAACGATCCCAAATAGGAAAATCGATAAACGATTTCCCTTTGTTACCGCCGCCGAAATTTCCATTGCTTCGGCGAACGACGTTCCAGGGCGATCAGCCAATACGCAAAATAAGAATGCCCACATGAGGGCGAGTATGATCCCGGGCACGATTAGAAAGATCGTGCCAATCAAAATTAAAATCCCTACGAGCAATGGTCCGATGATTTTGTCGACGGCATGGGAGAAGTCGAAAAGTTGACCTATGTCAAAAGGAATGGCGTCGTTTCGATACTTTTTAACTCCAGCCATGAAATTGATCAGCATTAAAGGCATGAGAAGAGCTCCGACGAAAGGAATGGCTCCTACGACTCCGGTAATTATTACGAATAAGATGCTTGCCCCGACATTCGCCTTGAAAAAGTCAAAACCTTGGGACAACGAGTCTCCGATGCTGAAACTTCCTCCACCTGTTGGGACTGCTGCCTGAGCAGATGCCCCGGAATATTGTATCGGGGTCTGGTTCGCTTGTTTTGCTGCTGGCGATGCAGCACTTGCTGAGCTTTGTCCGATTCCAAGATTAACGAAAACCCCGGAGTTCAGGGGTTCCCGGCCTTCCATGCCATCCATCCATGCGTTATCCGAAAGCACAGCTTGTTGTTGTCCGAGCATTTCGTTTATTTGCTCGACTGAATAAGGTCCGAACTGTTGACCGTCTTTAGAAATGTGAATCGCACTCATGGTGAAATGTTTCCTTAAAATACTTAATTTACGCCAGTTAATAATGCTTATAAGATTATTTAAGTTTCTCCCTAAGCTTTATCAATAAATTTCTAACAATCTCACGCTTAGTTTCTCCTTACGACGCTAAATAGACGCCTTTTTGCGTTTTTATAACATTTATTTGCGACAAATAGAAATTTCTTTAGAACCTCGCAAGCAAGGTTAGGAAAGCTATTGAATCTGAACTTTTTGAATGAAAATTTCTGCCATGGTCTTTAATTTAATCGATTGAGAAATTTCGCCTGAAGCCACGGATTGCAAATTTTGTGAAAATCACCATGATAAAAATCCTGTGATTTCTGGAAGAAACCAATTTGCGTCATTGACTTTGGGGTTAGTACTCCTTGGGGCGTTGTGTTTACTTCCCTCATGTAGCGATGGATTGGACTCAAACGTTACGAGCCGAACAGTTGCCTCGACCGGAGATCTTCGTCTCGACGAGTACGTGGGAGTTGCCAACTGTGTTCAATGCCACTCGGATCAACACGAGAAGTGGAAAGGTTCTCATCACTTCCACGCCATGGAGTTGCCAACGCCTGAAACTGTTCGGGGTGATTTCAACAACACTACTTTCGAGCGATACGGCGTCATTTCGCGTTTTTTCCGGGAGGGTGAAAAGTACATGGTGGAAACGGAAAATCAAAACGGTGAAATGGAAGTCTTTCAGGTGAAACACACCTTTGGTTGGGAACCCCTCCAACAATATCTCGTTCAGTTCCCCGATGGTCGCATGCAAGTCCTGCCCACTTGTTGGGATGTCGAAGGAAAAAAATGGTATCACATTTATCCTGATGAGCACATTAAGCCAAGCGATCCTCTCTTCTGGACTCGTTCCATGCAGAATTGGGACCACATGTGCGCCGATTGCCACTCGACTAACCTTCGTAAGGAGTTTGATCCCAAAACTCAAAAGTTCTCGACTTCCTATTCCGAGATGACCGTTGCCTGTGAAGCTTGTCACGGACCTGGTCGGAAACATGTTGAAATGGCCAAAGCAAACAATGGTTGGCAAGGCATGCCTCACTATGGACTTGCGGACGTTAACAGTTCAAACAAGGCACAGATTGAGTCCTGTGCAAAGTGCCATGCTCGTCGAGGGTTCGTACATCCCGGGCATCACGTTGGTTCCAAATTCCTAGATCATTTTTTACCCGAGGTAGCCCAGCCTTGGGCTCCCGACATGAGCGCTCCCACATATCACGTGGACGGACAAATCGACGACGAGGTCTATGTTTTCGGATCCTTCATTCAAAGCAAAATGTTTCACAAGGGTGTGAAGTGCGCCGATTGTCACGACCCGCACACTGCTCGAACTTACGTCAAAGGCAACCAACTGTGCATGCGTTGTCATTCGCCTACGCCAGTCAACCTTACCCTTTATGATTCACCGGCCCATCATTTTCATCAGATGGGAACCAAAGGTGCTCAATGCGTAGAATGTCATATGCCGGAAAAGACCTATATGGGGGTGGACCCTCGTCGCGACCACAGCATCCGCGTACCTCGGCCCGACCTCAGTGTCAAGTATGGTACACCCAACGCTTGCAATCGTTGCCACGAAGATAAGGATGCCGCATGGGCTGCGGCAAAAGTGGAAGAATTCAAGGGACCGAATCGTCCTCGAGAAGTACGCCACCCCGAGGCCTTTCATGCATTTCGCAATAACAAACCCGAGGCTGAGAAACTTCTTTTAGACACTGTTCGTGATCTCGAATCACCTGCCTTCACTCGATCCGGGGCTTTACTCGCGCTTAGAAGGTTTCTTGGCCCGGCTAGCTTTGCCGAGGCTCGCACGCGTGCTTCCGACCCAAATCCCGTCATTCGGGTAGCCGCTGTCAACACTCTCGAAAATCTCCCCGACAACGAATTGAAGCAGAGTCTGGGTCACATCCTTAAAGACCCGATTATTTCTGTTCGCACGGAGGCGGCCCGAGTACTTTCTCGTCTTCCCGCTCGAGCTTTCACTCCTGATGAAAGAAAACTTTTCGATGTAGCTTTTCGTGAGCTGAAGGCTCGCTTTCTAAGCAACCTCGACCGCCCTGAAGCTAATCTTTCTCTGGGTAATCTAGCGGAAAATCAAGGAAATCCTCGCGAAGCCGAACGCTATTACAGAGCTGCCATAGAGAGGGAAGAAACCTTTATTCCCGCCCGAATGAACCTTGCAACCCTGCTCAATCGAAGAGGGCGCAATCGAGAGGCGGAAAAACTTCTTCGCCAAGTCGTCCGTCTTGAGCCGGATTGGGGGCAAGGGCACTACTCCCTCGGACTCCTTGTAGCCGAGGATCGCAATCGATTAGACGAAGCTGCCAAACGCTTGTCGCGGGCTGCCTCGATCATGCCTGAAAATCCAAGAATTCATTTCAACCTAGGCGTGTCGTATTGGCAACTTGACCAAAGGGAAAAGGCCGCGGCGGCAATTAAAGTCGCCTTCAAGCTTGAACCTGCAAACCCCGAGTTCCCACAAGCCTTGGCTCAACTTTACGGCCAAGAAAATCGATGGAAGGATGCGCTTCCATACGCCGAAAAAGTTGTCGAACTCATGCCCGATAACCTTCAGGCAAAAGCTTTTCTAGCCCAAGCGCGGGCCCGCTCCATTCAAAGATAGTACGGTTTGATCCCGTCAAGCACGATGTCGTAAGCTGTTTGCACATCGTCTACGATTTGAAAGAGTTCAAGATCGTCAGGAGAAATAACTCCCCATTCGGCATACTTTTCAAAGTTGATAAGCCCTTCCCAAAAGTCTTTTCCATAAAGCACGATGGGAATTTTTTTACCTAGCTTCTTAGTTTGTATGAGAGTCAGTGTTTCGAACAGTTCGTCCATCGTCCCGAAACCGCCGGGAAACACAATTAGAGCCTTGGCGTGGTAAAGAAAGTAAAACTTTCGGACGAAAAAGTAGTGAAACTCGAATGATAACTCTGGTGAAGCAAATTCGTTTACGCCTTGCTCGAAAGGCAGGCTGATTCCAAGGCCAATGGATTTACCTCCTGCTTCGTGAGCGCCTTTGTTGGCGGCTTCCATCATGCCTGGGCCTCCCCCAGAGCAAACAAGGAATTGTTGGTCGGCATCCCGAATTTTGAGGGACCACTCGGTAAGCATCTTAGATAGTTCGACGGCGTCCCCATAGTACTTGGAGAGACGCACCACTTGTTCCGCCTTGGTTACAGAGTAGACTTGTTCTGGTGTACGCTCGGATTCAGCAGGAAGATCTTCCAGCAAATGTTCCAATTCCTTTTGGGCGACATCAGGATCCTTGGATCGAGCCGACCCAAAGAAAACCAAGGTATGATTGACCTCGTTTTCAAGTAACCTGTGCTCAGGTTCTATCAGTTCGCATTGCACTCGTATGGCCCGGGCTTCCGGACTGTTAAGGAAATGTTCGTTGCGGTAGGCTTTGGGTGGTTCGTTGCTCATGACTTGGTCTAATGAAGTTAAGATTAAGATGTTCTTGGAAAAGTTTGGCTCTATTGCGACTTGCTCTTTGGGCTTAACTTTTCCATGTTTTGACTGTGTCGCATCTGTAGAAATTGGATGACCATGGCAAAACCCATCGGCATATAGATGAGCTTTTTGTCCACATGTTTCCCCATGCCCTCCATAAAGATTGTGATCCCGATCACGATAAGAAAGGCCAAGGCCAATATCTTGATTGAGACGTTGGCTAGTATGAACTCTCCAATCGGCTTGGCGAAGAAGAGAATTACACCAAAGGAAAGAACGACGGCCGTGATTATGACGATTCGATTGTTGGTAAGCCCCACTGCAGTGATAACTGAGTCCAAGGAGAACACGATGTCGAGAATCACGATCTGCGTTATCGCATAACCAAAGCTTGTCCCTACACCACTTGGACCTTTTTCCTCTTCCATCTCCACCGTCGAATGAATTTCCTTAACCGCTTTCCAAATCAGAAAGAGTCCTCCTGCCATCAACGCGAGATCTCTCATGGAGTAGGCAAACCATGCAGGTCCGTTGGGCCATGCAGGTTCCGTCAATTCAATTAGTTTCAGCCCACCGATTATCATTACGATTCGGGCTACCATGGCGAGGGTCAGGCCAAAATTTCGACTCAGGTTCCGTTTTTCCTCGGGCAATCGAGAAACAAGAATCGCTATGACCAGAACATTATCTACCCCTAGAATCAACTCCAGTCCTACCAGAAGTGCGAAAAGACCTATCATATCCCCATCCATAATTGAGTCCATCTTCGCAATTTTCCGCCAAGAGTAAAAGCAAAACCTTTTGCAATCGGTTTGACCATTCCGCTCAATTTAATGTGTACTAACCTATGCCATCCCATCGTGATGTAAGAATTGAAAGTACTTCACTTCGTTTCATCCCAGTTGAAACGCGTGTCCCGCTTAAGTTCGGTTCGGAAACTTTGACTTCCGTCACCTGTGCTCGGGCCAGCGTTAACGTCGCGAACGCTAGTGGCGTACAAGCGACAGGGTGGGGCGAAACTCCGCTCAGCGTACAATGGGTTTGGCCTTCGTCCATTTCTTATTCTGATCGTCACGATGCTCTCAAGGATTTCACTAAGCGACTCTGCCCCAAAATCTCTTCCATCTCTGCGTACGGTCACGCGTTGGGGTTGGGACATGAATTCCTTTTTAATGGTCTTCCGAAAGTCCTCGCTGACTTCAATGCCGGACTTCGACCTGGGCAAGAGCCCATGCCTTGGCTCGCTGCCCTCGTTTGCGCTTCCGCCTTCGACATAGCGCTCCACGACGCCTACGGAAAAATCAACGGACTTCCCGTCTACCAAGCTTACGGTTCCGATTATCTGAACCGCGACCTCTCCTCCTTTCTTGAACCTGCGGAGGGTTCCGACGTCTCCTTCATGGGTAAGACTCCAGCCGACTATTTTGACCCCTCTCCGAAATCCCTCCAACCAGTCTGGCATCTAGTGGGTGGTCTCGACCCCTTGACCCCCGCCGATCTGACAGGAGACGAACCCGACGACGGATACCCCGTACACCTACAGGACTGGATCGACCGCGATGGTCTCAACTGTCTCAAAATTAAGCTTCGCGGCAATGACGCAGACTGGGACTACAATCGCCTAGCCTCTGTCGGCGCCATTGCCAACAAGCTCGCCGTCGACTGGCTTACCACCGACTTCAACTGCACTGTAACGGATCCCGCCTACGTTAACGACATCCTCGACCAGCTCCTCGTCGACGAACCTCTCACCTACGCCAAGATCCTCTATGTGGAACAGCCGTTCCCATACGATCTCGAGGCTCACCAAATCGACGTGCATTCCGTTTCCGCGCGCAAACCTTTATTTATGGACGAAAGCGCTCACGACTGGGAGCATGTTCGTCTCGGTAGGGAACTGGGTTGGACGGGCGTCGCCCTAAAAACCTGCAAGACGCAGACAGGCGCATTGCTTTCCCTTTGCTGGGCCAAAGCTCACGGCATGACCCTAATGGTGCAGGATCTAACCAATCCCATGTTGGCTCAAATCCCCCATGTTTTACTTGGTACTCATGCGGGTACTATCATGGGCGTGGAAAGCAACGCCATGCAGTTTTACCCGGAAGCCTCCAACCACGAGGCAAAGATTCACCCCGGTCTCTATCAACGCAGGCATGGTTGCCTGGACCTCTCAACCATCAACGGACCCGGCTTCGGTTACCGCCTCGACGAGATCGAACGTGAATTACCTGCTCCCATAGCGGAAGCCTGAGGTAAGACTATTCAATCCTGCTTTAGGGCAGGATTGAACTACTCTTCCCCTAGCAAGGTGGGTGGTTTCACGAAGCGTCCCTTCGCCCTAACCACTTGATAGGGTGTAATGAGGTCAAGTTCTCGGCGTGGAGTTGAGTCGCTTTCAAAGCCTCCGAAGTAGAGGAGGGTGACGACGCATGTGGAGCAGATGTACTCCGTGCCGAAGTCCTTGGCGTGGTCGGGTTTTAGATCCTCGTTCCAGAGGGCGAACATGCCGGTAAAATCGTAGCCGAAAAAATTACCTGACTTTTCCTTGCAGCGGAGAATGCCTTCTCGGATGCGACCGAGATCTACGCGATCCCACTTGTCAAGTCGGTAGGCATCCCAGTTATGGGTTTGAAGGGAATCTGCGTCCTCGTCCAAGTTGACGCCCTTTGCGCTCTGACTGGTGAAGAGAACCTTTCTTCCGGGTGAATCCGGATCCTCCACGACGATGGCGAGGTGCCCGTACTTGAACAGGCGGTAGCCAATGACCGTTAATTTTCCCTTGGCAAATAATTCACGCCTGGCGCTCCATTTTTCCTTCCTGTAGGCGATCACGTCGCCGACTTGCAATTTGTCGACTACCTCGTTCCATGCCTCAGGGGTGATTTCCTCTGGCTCGGCAATTACGCCGGACAAGGCGAGCGAAGTGATACCCAGAAAGGAGGCTAACCCCACGGCGAACACCACGCGCCAACGATCCGCCCGCAGCGTCGGTTTTTCCCTTGCCCATAGAATCCAAGCCGAGACCACGGTGAGGGCTAGGGAGGCTAGGGTTATGTAATCCGCCCATGGGTTGGAAGCTTCGCCTTCGAAGGACAGGACTTTTGAGAACTGGCCGACGTCTTCCGGCGCGGCGCTGGCGGAAGGACCATCCTCAGGAACGCTTTCCATCCATGCCAGGGAAGCCCATCCCTCGGAATCTTGCAACAAGGTCAAATGCGCCACCTCGTAGCCGAGGAGGATACCTACTAAGATCACAAGAGTCTTCAGAAAGATTTTCAAAACAAGATCTCAGCCTTTATTCGCAAATTCGTCTCTCTTCAAGCTTAGTTCGGGACTTACTCCACTTGCTTGGTTACATGATTGTAGAAGTGGGGCTGACCGTTCTTATGGCTCAGGAAGTAAATCCATGTTTGGTCCCTCTGGCGATAGAGGTAGCGGAAGAGTCCTTGGCCCGTCCATAGCCATCCTTGCCCTTCGCTCCATAGCCAACCGTTGTTGCCCGTGCCGTCATCCACGGTGAAAATCCAGCCGAGATCGGCGTGGTAGAGCCAAGGAGAAGTAGTGCGATGGAAGGACCCGAACCAAAAAGAGAAATACCAATCACGTGCTTGAGGGTCTACGGGCTGGGCGTCCGACAGCCAGTCCGGCAAATCGGGAAAGGTCGGAGTAAGCGGAGCCTGTACCCATTCCTGCAAGTCGATGACCTCGATGATGAAACTCTTTTCCAGACTTGCGTTGTGTTCGTCCGACACCCGGATGCGGATGGTTTTCAGAGCGTTGCTTTCGTGGTCGAGTACTTGAGACGTTCGCAGCGTTCCGAGCTCGTCCAGGAAAAAGTAGCCGTTGCCGCTCGAACCGTTGCCGTCCACAAGGGAATAAGAGTAGCTTCCTGTTCCGTTAGCGTCGTCGGGATCAATGGTTTGAACACTGGCCACCCAGTCGTTCGCAGGACGACCTTCAACCACGCGAAGATTGTTGAGAGTTATGGCGGATGGGGGATGATTGGGTGTGGAGGCAAAGTCCATGGGGTTCGTGCCCGCATTCACTTCTGCCATATCGGAGAAACCATCACCATCGTCGTCCGCATCGTAATGGTTCTCGATGCCGTCGGCGTCCAAGTCCTCCGAAACGTTTGTCACTTGGAGAGCGAAGCTTTTCTCTAGCCAGGCGTTATGCTCGTCGGTGGCGCGAACGCGGATGGACAAGACTTTGACGTTGGTCTCGTAGTCAAAGGTCATAGTGGTTCTAAGGGTGCCTTTGGAATCGATGGTGAAGAGGTGGTTGTGCTGGGAACCGTTACCGTCGGAGAAGGTCAGGATAATCGTTGCGTTCGCATCGGGATCGGTGGAATTAAATTTCCCGACCGTTGTTCCGGAAGCTTCATTCTCTGCTACGGACGAACCATTCAGGTCGAGCAGAGTTGGAGCTTGGTTCGCTACGGAATTCGAGTTCCTCGGTTTGGAACCATAGGCGATTTCCACGATGTCGCTGAACCCGTCACCGTCGTCGTCGGGATCGAAATGGTCCTCAATGCCGTCGGAATCCAAGTCTTCGAATATGTTTGTAATATTGACGACAAAGGTCTTCTCCAATGATGCGTTGTGCTCGTCGGTAGCCTTGGCCCGAATACGCATGGTGGTGGCGTTTGTCTCGTAGTCGAAAGTGGCGTTGGTTCTGAGAGTGCCGTTGGCGTCTAAGGAGAAGAGGTGGTTGTACTCGGAACCGTTGCCGTCGGAGAAGGCTAAAGTGATGGTTGCGTTGGCATCGGGGTCGGTGGGATTCAATTTACCGACCATTGTTCCGGAAGCTTGATTCTCTTCTACGGACGAACCAATCAGGTCGAGCAGGGTGGGGGCTTGGTTCGCTACGGACTCGCTGTTTCTCGGGTCTGATCCATAGGTCATTTCCGCAATGTCGCTGAACCCATCCCCGTCGCCGTCAGGATCAAAGTGGTCCTCTATTCCGTCACCGTCCAAGTCCTCCACGATGTTGGCGACGGTGATGACGAACGCTTTCTCGATGGATGCGTTGTATTCGTCTCTGGCTCGAGCACGAATGCTGAGCGTGGCGTTGGTCTCATGATCGAGGATCAAGACGGTTCTCAGCGTGCCGTTCCCGTCGATGGCGAAGAACTGGTTGTGAGTGGATCCGTTCCCCTCTGCAAAGGCGATCACATGGATGGAGTTGGCGTCGGGGTCGGTCACCGAAAAGGTTCCCACGACCGTCCCTGCCGTTTGGTTTTCGTCCACGAAGGTTCCGTTTAGTTCCAGGTTGGTCGGGGTGTAGTTGGCGAGGGAAGTGGAATTGTTGGCGTTGCTTCCCTCGGTCACCTCTATCCCGTCGGCAAAGCCGTCCCCGTCCGTATCGGACTTATTGGGATCAAGACCCAAGGCCAGTTCCTGTGCATCGGTAAGGCCGTCCCCATCGGAATCCAGAGTGCCGTTGGCGTCGACGGAAGCTTGCGTGAAGGTCAACTGCAGGGCTCGCCGAATGGAAACTCCTCCTTCTAAGATGTTCTCGGGAACGGTTGGACTTAGCCCGAATTTCGCCTCCTCGGCGAGAGTGAATCCATCCCCGTCGGGGTCATCCGCTCCCGCCTTGTCGAGGTCTCCGAACTTGTGCCACTCGTACCAGTCGGGTATACCGTCCTTATCGGAATCCTCGTCATGCCGGAAGTACTTGGCCACCATATCTTTGTTCTCGCTTATCGTTTCCGTAATCCTGTTCAGGCCCACGCCCCCGGCATCCGCCCGGCGTATGCCGTTCACTTCCCAATGGGAGAAGACATAGCCGTTCTTCGCTCCACTCAGATTGGCGGAGGTGAAGGTGGAGTTGAGGTCTTGGTAGGCGTTGGAAGAGCTAACCAGTCCGGGCGGATCGCTCGAAACCGTAAGCCTCTTGGCGTCGCTGAAGTTCATGAACACCATGCCGGCACGCCTAATGGAAACCCCGCCCTCGGCTATCTCGTCGGGTACGTTCGGGGCCAACCCGAATTTCGCCTCCTCGGCCAGGTTGAAGCCGTCCCCGTCGGGATCGGTCGAGCCGTTCTTGTCGAGGTTCCCGAACTCGCGCCACTCGTACCAGTCGGGAATGTCGTCCTTGTCGGAATCCTTGTCTTGCGGGTAGTACTTGGCCACCAAATGTTTGTCCTCGCTCATGGTCTCGGTGATCTTGTTCAAGCCCACGCCGCCGGCGTCTGCCCGACGTACGCCGTTCACCTCCCAATGGGAGAAGACGTAGCCGTTGCTAGCTCCGCTCAGGTTGGCGGAGGTGAAGGTGGAGTTGAGATCTTGGTAGGCGTCGGAAGAGCTTACCAGTCCCGGCGGGTCGCTCGAAACCGTGATCCTATTGGCCCCGCTGAAGTTCATGAAAACCTTGGTCGTTCGCCTTATGGAGACGCCGCCTTCGGCGATCTCGTCCTTTACCGTGGAGCCCGAGCCGTACTGCAGCTCTTCCGCTATCCCGAAGCCGTCCCCGTCGCCATCGTGTGAAGCGTTGCGGTCGAGCGTGCCGAGCACCCGAACCTCATGCCAGTCCGGGATGCCATCGGCATCGGAGTCGATGGTCTCGTCCAGGTAATGGGCGATCGCCACCGTATTTGCCTGCATGCTCAGGCTCACCCGGTTCAGGGCCTGCCCATTGGCGTCGTTGCGTCTCGTCCCGTTGATCATCCAGTGGGTGAAGGCGTACCCGTTCACGTTTAGGGCGGGCGTACGCGTCTCCACCTCCGCACCCGTCGACAAGGTCTGGCTGGTGGTGGCGAACAGCCCCGCAGGCTCGGTTTTTGCTTCGAAGGTGACTTGGGCGGTGGCGGTTTGCTGAAAGGCGACTGGCAAGAACGTAAGGATCACCGGCAAGCCGCACTTGCAAGCCAAGCGAGGGAATCCTTCTATCCTGATCGTGTCCCTCATTACTTTGTCTTCGTCACTCGGTTGTCGTTTTAAGGATACCTTCCTCGGTTATTTCGGCACCACCCAGAAGCCGGAGGTCGCCCCCGTGTCGAACCCGTACTCGTTCACCTTCACGGGGCGCTCGCCGGGCCCCACCTTGAAGGTCGGGCTAAACTGGTTGGTCGTGCCCGAGGTGGCTCCCTCCTTCGCCCGGGTCACCTCCTCCGCAGTCGCTTCCCGCAGGTTCGTCAGGTTCAGCAGGTAGGCCCGGCCCAAGTCCGTGGTGGAGGAACTCAACGCGTAAGGAGTGGTGCTGTAAGCAGCGTCCCATTTCTCGGAAAGGTACTTGCCGACGTTGTCTCTGTTCGCATCGGATAAGGCTTCGTCCCAAACTAGGACTTCGGCGATATGGCCGTTCAAAGGTTTTTTATAGTACCCTCCCTTGCCGAGGTGAAGAATGTTGGGATTGCTTGTGCGTGATGAATCTTGGGTGTAATCCACGCCATCCACGTAAAAGGCGGACTTGCTTCCGTCGTTTACAGCTGTCGCCAAGTAGTAACGGTCGCTTTCCCAAGTTAACGTATTGGATGCCCAGCCACCGGGATGATGACTAATTTTACTTCCCCAAGGGCCGATGAACCATTTGCTACTGCCTGCAATTGCTTGTCGTTCACCGGTATATCCGGCGATGCTGTTGAACAGGACGACAACGGTGTAGGGTCGGACAAGGGTCAGGCCAGTCGCCAAGCTGTCGTCGGAGGAATCGAAGAAGAGGGCGGATTTACCATTCAGGGAGTTGGTCTTGTAGGTCGGTTTTTGGGACTCGGTCGTTTGGGTGGCGTTGTGGTCGCCCCCCGCCTTGTCCGTCCAGACGGATACGTTGGAATCGTTGGCGTTGGAATCAGCTTGGCCGTCGCCGTCGACGTCGTTTGCGTCCAGCCAGAGTTTGAGACCGGGTACGCTTGCGGGGGAGAAGCCCGCAGGGGCTGTGGATTGCGGTTGGTGAACCATTCCGCCCGTGAACTCTATGCCCGAATGCCCGCTGGCGATCAGCCAGTACCAGATTTTCAGCAAGTCGTCGTCGGTGACAGGGGATCGGCTGATCTTTAGCTGGGTCGAGTTGCCGTCCGTGGCGGGCAGGTTGAGGAAGTGGAGGTTGAGCAGGTCGCGGTCGTCCTGCGCCAGCACCGCCACTTCAACCTCGCCGAAGCCGACGTTCCAGTCCGCTCCAGCGTTCCAGGTCACGGTATGGGTTTGCCCCGTGGAGACGTTGTCGTCCAGCTTGCCAGTAACGTCGCCGACGAAGGTCTTGGGCACGATGACCTTGGAGAGGGAAGTGCCACCGTCCGCGAAGCCGAGCAGTGCGGCCTTCACATTGGGACTGTCGGCGTCGTTTATGCGGTAGGTGAGGTCCAGGTAATCGGTGCCCGGACGCTGGGCCGCGGAGATGACCTCCGGGAAGGGGATTTCCTTGGACTGCTTGGGACGAATGGTGCGGTAGGTCGGACGGTAGAAAAAGAGCTTATCCTTCCCTCGGTGGGCCAGAACAAGAGTTCCGTTCGGCAGGCAGGCCACGGGAGACGGGTAACCGTAGCCGGGATTCCATTCCTTTACGTAACTGCCGTCTTTTTCATAAAGCCGAAGGCGTGTGTCCGTATTTCCACCTCCGCCAAATAGGATGAGTCCGTCGTTGAGCGTGGTCACTTGATTAGCCTTGTAGTGAATGGTCCACTTCCTAAGGAAGGTTCCGTTGGCGTCGAAGACCACCGCCCGGTTGTTATTGTAGTCCGCGATGACGACGCTGCCATCGTCGTCCAGGTCCAGCCCATTTGGACCATTCATTTGTCCATCCAAACTTCCTAGAACTCCAAATTTTCTGCGGAAAGTCCCGTTCAAGTCAAAGACCTGAATGCGGTGGTTTGTAGTATCCGCGACGTACACCTCGCCGGTTTGCGAGACCGCAATTCCCCTAGGCTGGTTGAACTTGCCGTTGCTCGAGCCCTCGCTCCCGAAGGTCCGCGCGAGGGTGCCGTTTCTCTCGAAGACCTGTATGCGGTGGTTACTCTTGTCGGAAACGTAGACCCTGCCGTCGGGTCCGAGGTCCAGACCGTAGGGGTTTTCCACTTGCCCGCTCCCCGCGCCTTTCTTGGCCAAAATACGGACAAGGGTGCCGTTCTCGTCGGTCTCGAAAACCCTGCCCCCACTATGGTCGGTGAAAATAAAGGTGTTTTCAGGTGAGCGGACCACGTCCGTGGTGTCCACACCGGCGGTAGCATAAGAACCATAGGAGCGCTTGTAGGTGCCGTTGGCGTCGAAGACTTGGATGCGGTGGTTGTCCCGACAGGATACGTGGAGATCGCCCGAGGGGGATACGGCGACGCCGTAGTTGTTGTCGAACAGCCCGGCGTGCGAACTGGCCGTGCCCGATCCGATCGTGGTGACGAGGGTGCCGTTGGTCTCGAAGATTTGAACCCTGTGACTATCTGCATTGGCAACGACCAGGAGATTCCCCAGAAAATCAATGGCAAAGGGCCTGTAGGTGGGATTGAATTCCCGAAGGTAAGTCCCGTCTTTTTGAAAGACCTTGATTCTCGTTTTGCCTCTGGAGGAGACGTAGACCAGCCCGTTGGGACCGATCTTGACGTCGGCCGGGTTGCTGTTGAGCGTCGAAGTCCCGAATTTTCGCCGAAAAGCGCCGTTGGAGTCGAAGACCTGTATGCGATGGGCATTCCATTCCGCAACGTATACCTCTGTCAGGTTGGCATCGACCACATCCACGGTGATCCCCCATGGTTCGTTAAACTGGCCATCGCCGGAACCGCTGCTTCCCCATTTCCGGAGAAAGTTGCCCTGCAAGTCAAAAACTTGAATGCGTTTGTTGCTGAACTCAGTAACATACACTTCGTCCGCGGTCACTGCGATGCCTCGAGGATTATTGAACTGTCCGATCCCCGTGCCGTATTTACCCCAAGCACGAAGAAAACTACCGTTGGCGTCCCACACGCTGACTCGGTCGTTTCCGTCGTCCACGACGTAGACATCGCCGTTCGGGGTGATGTCGAAGCCGTGTGGAGCATTCAACCCAGGCATGTCGGGCAGGGGAACCTCCTTGTCGAGGTACCAACTGTCCTGTGCTCCCCGCTGGGCATGCAGACCCGCAGTTAGGACGCTTAGGCCAAGACCTGCGATTAGGATTCCCGAATAAAGTTTACGGATGCTTTTTGTATTCATCGTACGATATGGAATAAAAAGTTTAAATAAATTCATTAAAGTCGCGGGCGCGTGGGAAAAGTTCCAAGCAAAAAACGAAAAAGGAGGATTTTTTATAATTAAGGATTAATGATTCAGCGCAAGTTATTTTGTATCTGATACGCTGAGAAAGGTAATTCTTTAGAAGGAGATGATCTTTCGCAAATCCTGAGAAGTAAGTAAATGAAACTTCCTGCATTGTCATTGCAGGAGTTCAGAGGTGCGGCAAACTAGGAAGGTTGTTATCGCTAACCCCCAAGACGACAAATACTGGATCGCGATGTCCTGATGGGGACGGAAATGTCAGGGGGTTGCGCCAAGAAGGTTTACAAGAAACCGCTAGATTTCAAAATTTTATCTCCAGCTACGTGCTCCGAGAGCTCAGTCCGTAAGAATTTCCTTGGCGGACTTTCCTTGAGGGATCATGGGGAGGACATGCTCGGTATAGGGGACGACAACCTCCAAGAGGTAGGGCTCATCGGCTTCTAGCATTTCGCGGATACCTTCGCGCAGGTCCTCTCGCTTGCTTATTCGGCGAGCCTTGACTCCGAAACCGGCTGCCATGGTGATGAAGTCGGGATAGATGGCGTCGAGATTGTCGGGACCACCCAAGTTTTCGGGATCGCAAAGTATCGTGTGACCGCGGACGCTTTCGTAGAAGCGGTCTTCCCATTGGACGACCATCCCGAGATGCTGGTTGTTGAGCAGGAGGCACTTGGCGTTGATCTTTTCGATCTTCGCGGTAGCTAGCTCCTGAACATTCATGAGGAAGGAGCCGTCGCCGTCGATGTCGATGACCTCCTTGTCGGGGCGAGCCACCTTAACTCCCACTGCAGCGGGATAGCCAAAGCCCATGGTGCCCAGGCCGAGAGAGGAAATGTAGGTGCGGGGATCCTTAAATTTATAGTATTGGGCGGCCCACATCTGGTGTTGGCCGACGCCTGTGGTGATGATGGCTTCGCCTTTGGATTCCTCGTATAGAGCCTCTACGGCCTCTTGAGAGGTAATGTGCTCGCCCTTGTCGTAGCGAAACGGATTTTCCGCCTTCCACTTGTCGAGAGAGGAGAACCATTCGGTGAGGTCTGGCTTTTGGAATCCTTGTTCATTTGCCAGTTCACAAAGTCGCTTGAGGGCGTACTTGATATCGGTCTGGATAGGAAAGTGAGCATGGACGTTCTTGTTGTGCTCTGCCTTGTCGACGTCGAAATGAATAACATAGGCCTCTTGAGCATATTTGTCGACCTTGCCCGTAATGCGGTCGTCAAAGCGAGCACCGGCGCAGAGTAGCAGATCACTCTCGCAGACGGCCCAGTTGCCCGCAACGGTGCCATGCATCCCGTACCAGTAAAGAGACTGCGGGTGGGCAGGATCGAAGACTCCCAAGCCCATCAAAGTGTGGGTGACGGGGAGCCCGGTGACCTCTGCAAATTCCTTCAGCTCTTCATGAGCGTCTCCGGAGAGAATACCGCCCCCAGTGTAAAGAACAGGCTTGTTTGCCTCAGTAATAAGGCGCAGAACTTCGGTAAGTTCTTCGTCGGTGGCTTTGGGAAGATCTAATTTATATCCAGGAATCTCACCCACCTCTGATGGAAAAAATGGCTCGAAAACGGCTTGCTGTACATCCTTTGGAATATCAATGACGACGGGACCGGGACGACCGCTTTCGGCGAGGTAGAAAGCCTCCTTGACGATTCGTGGAAGGTCTTCCGCGTTAAGCACGAGATAGCTGTGCTTAACTACAGGGAGAGTCATGCCGAAGAAGTCGGTCTCCTGAAAGGCGCTCTTGCCGATAAACTGCTGGTAGACCTGTCCCGTAATCGCAATGAGTGGAACGCTGTCCATGTAGGCATCGGCGATACAGGTCATTAGGTTTGTAGCTCCGGGGCCGGAAGTAGCCATGCAGACGCCCGCCTTGCCCGTGGCTCTGGCATAACCGTGGGCCATGAAACCACCTCCCTGTTCTTGACGGGGAAGGATGGTACGAATGCTCTTTGAACGAGTGAGCGACTGGTGCAATTCCATCGAAGCCCCGCCCGGATATGCAAACACCGCCTCCACGCCCTCACGCTCGAGAGACGACACCAAGGCGTCTGCCCCATTCATGGCGGGACCTAGCTCGCCTTCGGGTAGAGGTTGTTCTTCTTTGATGGTTTGTATGCTCATGAATCGAACGGGTTAATGGAATATACAAAACCCATTTTGTCAGAATAAGACCCGTTTTTCAAGGGCAAAGGAATGGCCTCAAATGAGCTCGTTTTATTTAGGAATCAAAAACGGTTTTGAACATCGTCCAATCGCAAAAAACTGAGATGCAGAGTAGTCGATTTTCATCTCACAGTTCGTCAAGGGTGGACCAATTACCTCGAGAATAATCGTAAAGACCTTTTGGTGATTTGTAATAGATCCAGTTTTTCTTTTCGTGACTGTAGAGCCATGGGTAGCTTTTCTTGCTCGTCCAAAGCCAATTCCAATTCGGATGGTATAGCCATACTCCACCTTGTGCCGTGTCCACGGGATAAAGCCATTCCAAGGATTCATGGTAAATCCAGTTCGTAGCCGAAGTGAAAAAGTTTCCAAACCAAGGGCTTGCGCTCCACCCGGAGACAGATTCGATGACTGCATTTGCATTCACGAAGGACTTCGTCGAAAATTCAAGATCGCCGCTGCCGTAGTAGAAACCTCCTTCCTCAATAGAAATCTGATTTCCGTCTTTGTCCAAGAATGTAGTGGGGACCGTAGTCGAGGTAAGGGGGTCCGTTTGGTGAAAGACTTGGAAATGCAGGTGAGGTTCCGTGGACCATCCCGTATTTCCCGAAATGCCGATGGGGTCTCCGATTTTCACTGTGTCGCCTATCTGTACGAGAGCTCCGTTTTGCTGTAAGTGCAGGTAGTCGGCTTTGCTTCCGTCCAAATGTCCGATGGTTACGTAATTGACCTTGTCAATGAATGACTTTTCAGCTCCTCCTTCGTCGGAGTCTTCCTTCAAGTTGACCACCTTTCCTGCTCTAGCTGCGTACAGGGTCGTTCCCACCGGCATGAACCAGTCGATAGCATAAGTACCCTCATGGCTCCATGACCCCATGTAACCTTGGCCTACGGTAAAAGCATCCTTGGAAGCGTAAGGAATTCTGTAGGTATAATTGGAGTCCTGATTATCACCTGAAAATCCATAGTTCCACCAATAGCTCCAGCGATAACTCCAACCGCCGCCCACCTCGATTTGATCTAAAGTCATGAGGGTAGTGGAACCATTGCCATTTAAATTGAAGATCAGTTGCCCTTCCTTGGAGGGGCGGAGGTTCTCCAGGTGCGTCAAATGAATCTCCACGCTGAACAAAGAGTCGACAGCGGCATGTGCGGTAAAAGTGATTTTTCCATTGGTCAAGTCACTGGCGGCAACAGAGAAAACAGAGTCAGATTCAGCTTGAAGGTAGCACTTGGAAATAAAGCTAAAAACCAAAAGAAAAAAGAGGAGGCATTTAAACAAGTACATAATTATTCAGAATTTCTCAGCTGTAAAACTAGATTTCCTTTCAGATCAGAGCTTTCAGATCAGCCATGGAGATGGAGGCGTTAGCCGCTTCTCCCGCTTCGAAAACTTCGCTTAGAAGCTTTCTTTTTCCGGTCTGTAGTCGAAGCACGTTTTCTTCCACCGAATCAGCCACGATCAGCTTGTAGACTTGCACTGTCTTGGTTTGGCCTATGCGGTGAGCGCGGTCGGTCGCCTGAGCCTCGGCGGCGGGATTCCACCATGGGTCGAAGTGGATCACTAGGTCGGCCCCGGTGAGATTCAGTCCCGTCCCCCCCGCTTTGAGAGATATGAGGAAAATGGGAACGGATTCGTCGCCTTGAAAACGGTCGACCTGCGCCATGCGATCTCTGGACGAACCATCGAGGTAACAGTGAGGAATCGATTCCGCTTCCATTTCCGCACGGACCAAGGCCAGCAGAGAGGTGAACTGCGAAAAGAGAAGAATGCGGTTTCCAGCGTCCATCGCACCGTGCAGGATTTCCCGGAAAGCCGCGAGTTTTGCTGAGTCTCCGGGTTCTAGTTTGTCGTCGAGCAAGCGGGGATCGCAACAGGTTTGGCGAAGCCGCAGCAGCTGCGTTAGAGTCTTCATACGAAGCTGGCCCTCGGGAACGCCCGCTTCTTCCATGGCTACGATTTCCTTTTCGGCGCCCGCCTTGGCAGATGCGTAGGTTTTGGCCTGCTCAGGAGTCATGTCGACATAGACCACTTGTTCGATCTTGTCTGGAAGTTCGGGTGCTACAATTTTCTTGCTTCGCCGCAGTATGTAGGGCGCAGCTTGAGCAAGAAAACGTTTTTCGTGCCAAGTGCGCTCGTCTCCTCGCGAAGATGAGGGAATCGGATGGAGGGCGCCCGGCATGAGGAATGCGGTGAGGGACAGGAGGTCGTTCAGGCTGTTTTCCACGGGAGTACCGGTAAGGAGAAATCGCCCGCGAGAGGAAAGGGAAGCTAGAGACTTGGCGTTGCGAGTGCGGCGGTTCTTTAGGTTTTGAGCCTCGTCCCCGATCACGCACAAAAGCGAAGCCGAAGCAAACAGGCTCTCATCCCTGACAAGGGTTCCGTAGGAGGTGATGACGAGATCCCATTTTGTAAATTCCTCGACTGCCTTCATCCTTTTGGAACCATGGTGAACGAAAACAGAAAGTTCGGGGCAAAATCGTTCGGCTTCCCGTCGCCAATTTTCGACGAGTGATGCTGGGCAAACCACGAGCGAGGTAGAAACGGAATCGTCGAAGGTGACTTTTCTTTTCTTGAGGCAGGAAAGTACGACCAGTGTCTGGATGGTTTTCCCAAGGCCCATTTCATCGGCGAGGATGCCACCGAGTTTGTGCCGAAAGAGATGTAGCATCCAGCCGACGCCGATTTTTTGATAGGGTCTCAGGACGTCTTCCAGTTCCTTCGAAAGGGGAGGTGGTTCCAACTTATCGAGATCACGGAGAGCCGTTGCCCGGCTTTTCCATGCTTCGGGCGGTTTGAACTTGGGATCTAATTCCACCAGAATTTCTTCGCTTTCTGCGGTTTGCTCAGTGGGTAGGTGATAAGTACCCTTCCGCAAGAGCGGAGCCTCGGGAGTTCCCGCTAAGCTACGCTGGAGAGCATGGGCTTTTTGGAGCATTTTTCTACCCAGCAAATAAACCTTGCCGCCGGACTCGACGTGGTTGCTGCCCATCGCCAGAGCTTGCTCGATCAGGTTTTCAGGAGCATCACCAGCCCGAATGGTGACTTGTACCTCTGCCATGCCATCCTTCTCCTTGGCCTCGGTACGAACGCTGGCCTCGCGAATGCTTTTAGTGTGCTGGTGGAAGTTGTCAGTGAAAGTGGCGTCGAAGTCGAGTTCGAGAGTGTCCTTGTGTTCGGCCAGGAAATCGAGAGTCTTTTCACGACCGCGAAGCCACCACCAGCGACGATTTTGTCGATCGCGCAAAAAGTTCTCCTCTCGCAGAAGGCGAAGAGTCGACTTGTAGGCGGGATGCTCGTCGGACGGTAAGGTTATCATGAGGTACTCGGTAGACCCTTCCACCTCGATGGGACGACCCTCGTAATTCGCCCATGTTTCGTCTCGAATGGGAGAGATTTCTTCATTTTCTTCAGAAATACCTGAGGGAGGAGCCCCCGTGTTGGAGCCGGTGGTTGCCTTTTCCTTGGGCAGGAATTGAGATACGCCAAGCAGATCGCCATCATCCCATGGGATTGCATCCTGCGGCTTGTGGGCAAAGTAGAAGCAGGAAATACCGCGAAGCATTTTTAGAAGCTCGGCTAAGTGCTTTTTGCTTAAGTGGAGAAGAGAGGACAATTCCCCGCCGCACCATTGGGCCATGACGAAGGCGGCGGCTCGTTCAGAATCGGAAAGTCCAGCGAGCCCTGTGGGTCCCGCTTTTTCGGGGGTGAGGCCTTTGCCCGTTCCGGGGTCTAGTTCGAGCTTAGTGGGTATGGAGTCCCGTTCTGCGCTTGCTGCGAGGGTGGGGGGCAGGACTAGCCTGAGCTTCACGAATATTGAGACGGGAAAGCGAAGTCTGCGAGGTTTTTTTCAGGATCGGCTCCGGCGGGAGCGCCGCCCATGGCAAAATCAGGCTTCCCCCCTCCCTTTCCTCCGAAAAGGGTGGCGAGATCGCGAAGGATTTCACCCGCCTTATGACCCTTGGCGATAGCTTCGTCGGAGGATATGCAGATCATTGTGGCTTTCTCGCCTGCAATAGAAACGAGGAGCGTCACAGAAGGAGCGGTAGCCTTGCTCACCCGGACGACAAGGCCACGAAGATCGTTGCCTGCGACTTCGCGCACGATTGCCTTGACGAAGCGAATACCATCGCTGTCGACAGCTTTGGCGATCAGTTCGTCGGCAAGATTGGCTTGTCCTTTCTGCTGATGAGCTCGGAGGTTTTTTTCAAGTTCCTTGTTCTTTGCCTGAAGGGAGACTATTCGTTCGAAAACCTCTTCCGGTTTGCAGGCGAGTTTTTGGCTGATGGATGCGAACTGGTGAAAGCGTTCATTTGCGAGGGCGTACGCATCGGAACCGGCAACGGCGTCGATCCGACGAGTGCCCGCTGCGATGGCCGATTCACTGATTATTTTGATAAAACCGATTTCTCCGGCGGACTGAACGTGCGTGCCACCACATAATTCCTTGCTCCACCCACCAAGGTCCACAACCCGCACGACGTCCCCGTACTTGTCGCCGAAGAAAGCCACGATGTCATCGGGCTTTTCAGCGTAGGATATTTCAACGGATTCGACGGCATCGTTAATGAGAAGGTTCTCGTTAGCGAGTCCTTCGATTTCCTCGATTTGGGCCGAGTTGACTCCTTCGAAATGGGAAAAGTCGAAACGCAGGCGACTGGGCTCTACGAGCGAACCTGCTTGACGAACATGGTCACCAAGGACCTTGCGCAGAGCCCAGTGCAAGACATGAGTAGCGGTATGATGCCGTTGAATGGAAAGGCGTCTGTTGAGGTCGACGTTCAGGACTGCAGATTGGCCGATTGGATCTGAAGAAAAGTCATCTTTCACGGGGTGCAGGAATCGCCCTGCGACATCCTTGCTCACCTTACCAACGGGCAAGGTTTCGCCACCGATTTCGACGGTTCCCGAATCTCCGACTTGTCCGCCCATTTCGGCATAAAAAGGGCTTTGGTCGAAGATTAAATACGCGTTGTCGCCGTCCCGAACCAAGCCTTGACAGTTTGCGGAAAAACCCGTGAGGTTTTCGCGTTCGTAGCCAAGGAACTTAGTGGCTTGAGCATCATCCCCGTCTGCCTTCACCTTGATTTCGACAGTCTTGTGAGCCTCACGAGCGCGGGTGCGTTGCATTTCCATCTCTAGGTCGAATCCTTCTTGATCAACCGAAAGGCCTCTTTCGCGAGCCATTAACTGTGTGAGATCAAGTGGAAAGCCGTAAGTGTCGTACAGACGGAAAGCAAATTCCCCCGAAATTTCCTTTTCATCGCCGAGCTGCTCACTTTCCCGGCGAAAGAGTTCTATGCCGCGGTCAAGGGTCCTGTTAAAGGATTCCTCCTCAGAAAGAAGAGTCTTCTCGATCAGTTCGCGACGATTTATGAGTTCAGGAAACACACCACCCATTTGTTCCACCAGTACGCCGACCAGTTTGTGGAAGAAGGGTTCCGAAAAACCTAGGTTGCGACCGTAACGAATGGCTCGACGAAGGATACGCCGAAGAACGTAGTTCCGATCGGAATTGCCAGGCATAATACCGTCTGAAATTGAAAAAGAGAGTGCTCGAAGGTGATCGCCGATTACGCGAAAAGCGATATCCACTTCTTCTTGTTCGGAGCGCGCCGGTCCTACGGGGATAGAGGAGGAATAGGTTTTTCCCGAGAGTTTTTCTAATTCATCGAAAAGCGGGCGAAAGACGTCGGTGTCGTAATTGGATACGGTTTTCGAGAAATCGCTGAATCCGTTCGTGCTTTGTATTGCAGCGGCAACGCGCTCGAATCCCATGCCCGTGTCGACATGCTTGGCCGCTAGTGGGGAGAAACCACCTTCCTTGTCGGCGTTGAACTGAATGAAGACCAAGTTCCAGATTTCAATGCAGAGATTGGAGTCTGCGTTGACGAGTTGACCGGCGGTGTCTCCCTCCGGCGTTAAATCGATATGAAGTTCGCTGCAAGGCCCGCAGGGACCCGTCTCGCCCATCATCCAGAAATTATCTTTCTTGCCCCCGTTGATAACATGAACGGTCGGGTCGAGCCCTTCCTTTTCGAAAATGACAGTCCAGAGGTCATGTGCGTCTTGGTCGAAATCAGCGGGTTCCCCTTCTCCCGGATTGTAAACGGTGGCGTAAAGGCGTTCCTTTGGAAATAGCCATACTTCGGTCAGGAGTTCCCATGCCCATTCTATCGCCTCGGTCTTGAAATAATCGCCAAAGGACCAGTTGCCGAGCATCTCGAAGTAGGTGTGATGGTACGTATCCAGACCGACGTCCTCGAGGTCGTTGTGCTTTCCCCCCGCCCGAATGCATTTTTGTGTATCGGCAGCACGCGGATAGGGAGCCTTTCGATCGCCGAGAAAGTAGGGCACGAATTGATTCATACCCGCATTGGTAAATAATAAGTTCGGAGATTCCGGCATGAGGGACGCAGAAGACACAACTTCGTGGGCTTTGCCGGCGAAGAAGTCAAAAAAGGACTGGCGAATTTCTTCCGACGTCATTTTATTTAGAGGCGAGTGGATGAAAGGAATAACTCAGTCGAGGCGTTCCAGGATAGCTTGGCCCATTTCACGAGTTCCGACTGAGGGGGCTCCTTGTGCAACGTCGATCGTGCGAAGTCCATCTCGAATGGATCTCTCAACTGCGTTTTCGATGCGTGCGGCCGCTTCCTCAAGCCCAAAGCTGTAACGTAGCATGAGAGCGGCGCTGAGGACTTGAGCACAGGGATTGGCGAGGTTTTTGCCCGCGATATCGGGGGCGGTGCCGCCTGCGGGTTCGTAGAGCCCAAAGGGATGACCATGTCCGTTTTTCCGGACCCCAAGGCTGGCTGAGGCGAGCATGCCTAGGGAACCACAAATCACTGCCAATTCGTCGGAAAGGATGTCACCGAACATATTTTCGGTGAGGATGAGGTCGAACTGACAGGGGTCCCGCACCAATTGCATTGCGGCGTTGTCAACATACATGTGAGACAGCTCAAGTTCGGGTGCTTCTCGCGCTACTTTTTCCGAAACTACTTTTCGCCACAGGACCGAGGTTTCGAGAACGTTTGCTTTGTCTACGGAGCATATGCGACCTGAACGGAGCCTGGCTGCAGTGATTGCAATATCGGTGATTCGCTCAATTTCGCTTGATCGATAGATCATCGTATCGATTGCTTCTTGTTCACCGCTTTCTAGATCTCGAGTTTCCTTGGGTTGACCGAAGTAAACACCGCCCGTGAGTTCCCTTACACACAGGACGTCTATTCCGTTGGCCACAGTCTCATGACGAAGGGGCGATAGGTCGGAGAGCTCTGGAAATAAATTTCCCGGGCGCAGATTCGCGTAGAGGCTAAATTCTTTGCGAAGTGGTAGTAGGGCGGCTCGCTCCGGCTGTTCTTTGGGAGGAAGGTTTTCCCACTTGGGACCACCTACCGAACCAAAGAGAATGGCGTCTGCCTCCCGACATGCTTCCAATGTCGAAACGGGTAGGGCGTCACCATGGTTGTCGATACCGGCTCCACCGACGTCATGGGAGGAAGTTTCAATTACGAAGTCGTGGGATTCGCCGACTTGACGTAGAATTTCGAGAGCCGTTCCCATGACCTCAGGGCCGATTCCGTCTCCAGGAAGCGTAGAGAAGTTCAAAGTCATCATGTTATTCTAAAAAAAAGAACTTAAAATACCAGTTCGGCGTATTTACGGAAAGGATAAAACCGAAGTGCCTTGTACTCGCAGGATAGCATTGACAAAAACGGTGATTAAAGATTTAGTACAACATCATCAATACAGTCTCATCTTAAAAGAGAGGAGCGGGCACAGCCGCTCTTTTTTTTTCTTAATAACCTCTTATAAATAAAACCAACTTTCGACCATGAGCAGCGAAATACTCGCCGTCCTTGAATACATGGAGAAGGAAAAGGGGATCAGTCGTGAAGACATGATCGCCACGATTGAAAGTGCCGTAAAGGCAGCTGCTGAACGCGGAGTTAACGGTTCGGGCGACCTTCGGGTTGAAATAAATCCGAAAACAGGAACGATGAAGGCTTGGACGCAACTTTTAGTTGTCGAGTCGGTTTCCGATACCGTTACTGAGATTCACGTCGACAAAGCCCGCTTGTACGCGGAAGAACCTAAAGTAGGTGAATTCGTAGAGCGTGAAATCGATCCTTCATACCTTGGTCGCATTGCTGCAAAAACGGCTGAGCAAGCAATCAAACAACGCTTGCGTCAATTTGAAAAAGAACACATTTACGATGAGTTCAAGGATCAGGTTGGTAACTTAGTTTCGGGAATCGTACGCCGTCGCGAGAGGGGTGATTTGATTGTCGAAGTAGGTAAAGCCGAAGCAGTTTTGCCTTGGCGGGAGCGAGTACCCGGCGAAGACTGGGTTGCGGGCGAACGCGTGCGTTGTTTGCTCCTTAAACTTGAAGCCCAAGGGCGTGGTCCCGAATTGGTTCTTAGTCGTTCGAGCATGAGCTTCATTCGCAAAATTTTCGATGTAGAAGTTAATGAAATCGCCGATGGAACGGTTGTACTCGCAGCGATGGCTCGCGAACCAGGATACAGAACCAAGGTTTGCGTTAAAAGCACCGATCCCAAGGTGGATCCCGTAGGTGCCTGCGTGGGTGCCAGAGGAGCAAGAGTCAAAAGCATTGTTCGCGAATTGAACGGTGAAAAAGTAGATATCGTGCGTTGGTTCGAAGATCCCATCGAGTTACTTGCTGAAGCCCTCAAACCTGCAGTTCCCAAGAACGTGAAATTGGATCGTGACAAACGCCGTATGTATTTCGAGGTGGAAGAAGATGATCTCTCGATTGCCATTGGACGAAAAGGGATTAACGCTCGCCTTACCTCTCGCCTCTTGGGATGGAAACTCGACATCGGAAAAGTCGAGGTCAAAGAAGTTGGTTTTGATGAGCGCAAGGCTCAGGCTGCACAAGCCCTTACGGCAGTCGGCGTAGAATTTGAGTTGGCAGATCGTTTGGTTGCCTTGGGTCTCGTCAGTCCAGAAGCTTTTGAGGGAGTAACATCAGATGACTTGGTGGGACTTGGCTTCACTGCGGAAGAAGCCAATGGAATTTTGGATAAAGTTGCTTCTTCCAATGATGAAACATCCGAAGACGTCGCTGACGTACCCGAGGAAAACCCTGCCGAAGTAGAGGGAACCGAGGAAGGCGAAGTTTCCGCCTAGCTGGAATGTTGTCGAAACTAGATTTTTTATCAACCGAATGTAATGCGTCTCGCTTCTGCTAAATGAGTTTTCGTGTACATGCTATCGCCAAGGAAGTCGGCATTACGAGCAAGGAGCTTGTAGCTTTACTCGTCGATCGGGGCTACGAAATCAAAAGTGCATCGAGCTCTATTGATAACATTACGGCTGAGTCACTCATTGAAGAACTTAAGCCCGCTAAATCCGATACGGTTGATGAATCGGATGCAGATGTCACTGATTCGGATGAAAAAAATGAAGAAAGCGGCAAGGCGAAATCTTCAAAAGAGGAGACTCCCGCCAACGCGCCAATTGTTAAAAGCAAGCAAGATATTGATCGGGAACGATTAGAAAAGCAAGAGACAGATGATCGCGCTAAGGAAGCGACTTCACCTTCTGATTCCANTGTCGTGCCCGTTGCCCCTTCNCCGCCNACGGTTGCTCAAACNCCACCGAAACCCTCTGCCATTATGGCTCCNCCTCCTCCTTCGACCGCAAANTCTGCGGAATCATCGGATGCTGAGGNTATCTCNGACTCTGCCTCTCATTCACAAGTTNCTTCAGACTCAAAAGTCATTCTTATCAAGCCACCGATCGTGGTTCGTGAATTTGCAGTTTTAATTGGACTTAAGCCATTTCAGTTAATTTCCGAACTTATGGAAATGGGCATTTTTGCTTCCATGAACCAAAGTATCGAGGAAGACGTTGCCCAGCAATTAGCCGAAGCCAAGGGTTTTGAATTAGACATTCGCCATCGAGGAGAAAAAGCCGAGACGACCAAGAGGAAAGAACAGGAAGCACTAAAAATAGCCGAGGATGATGAATCCTTGCTCGAACCTCGTTCCCCAATCGTATGTATTCTAGGTCATGTCGACCATGGAAAAACTACCTTGCTTGATACTATTCGAAAGGCAGATGTCGTTTCTGGAGAAGCCGGTGGCATTACCCAACACGTCGGAGCTTACCAAATCGAGCGCAAAGGCCAAAAGATCACTTTCTTAGACACTCCGGGTCACGCTGCTTTTTCAAAGATTCGTGAAAGGGGAGCAAATCTTACCGATATTTCCGTAATTGTCGTCGCGGCGGATGATGGGTTTATGCCGCAAACGGATGAAGCCCTCAAGTTTGCACAAAGAGCTCAAGGTTCAATAGTAGTTGCAATCAACAAAATTGACGTAAAGGGAGCGGACTTAGAAAAAGTAAAGACTCACATGCAGGAACGCGGCATCCCTCCCGAGGATTGGGGAGGCGAGACCGTTACGGTACCTATCTCTGCCCTCAAAGGTGAAAATATCGAGGATTTGCTTGATATGATTCTCCTACAGTCGGAAGTCATGGAATTAAAGGCGAATCCGAATGCAATCGCTGAGGGTGTGGTAGTGGAAGCTCGCCATGAGATCGGACGAGGAGCAACTGCTACGGTGATCGTCAGAAAAGGAACTCTCAAGACAGGCGATATAGTTGTCTGTGGCTCCGTTTACTGCAAAGTCAAAGCTATGCTGAACGACCGCGGGGAAAAAGTAAAAACGGCTGCCCCGTCAACCCCTGTCAATATATTAGGTTGGTCGGATGCTCCTCAATCCGGAGACATTTTTCGAAAAGTTAAGAATGATCGTGAAGCTAGAAACCTTGCAAATGATGCTCTTCACGATGCCAAATCCAAATTGGTCAGTGTCCCCGTTGCTGCAGCTGGCGAAGATGAAGAAGAGACCGTTTCGGGAATCGACGCCCTGTTTGCGGCTATCGCCAAAACAAAGGCAAACGCCTATAGGGTTATTTTGCGAGCAGATGTTCGCGGCTCAGTCGAAGCCTTGAAGTCTTCATTGGAGGAAATCAAAAGCGATAAGATTTCACTTGAGGTCGTTCAGTCTGAAGTGGGTCAGATTACCAAGAACGATATCGGGATGGCCAGCATGTCGGGCGCAGACGTCATAGGCTTTAATGCTAAGATGGAAAATGGTGTTATCGGCGAAGCCAAGCATCACGAAGTAAATATTTTTCAAAACAACATTATTTATGAGCTGATTGACCTGGTTAAGGACAACATGGCGGACTTATTAGAACCTGATTTGGTCGAGAAAAAGACTGGCCGTGCTGAAATTCGTGAAGTCTTCAGGATCAGCAAAGGTCGTGACGTAGCTGGCTCCATGGTTATGGAAGGAAGTATTACCAGAAACGCTGCAGCTCGCCTGTTGCGTGGCGGCGAAGTAATTGCAGAGGGTAAAATTGATACTCTGAAGCGTTTCAAGGATGATGCGACCGAAGTGAAAGCCGGATTTGAATGCGGTATTAGACTGGAGGGTTCCGTCAAATATGAAGAAGGCGATGCCATCGAAACCTACGAGATCGAGAAGATCAGACCTTCCCTTTAGTCTGCTATTTTCCACTCGCCCCAAACAGGGAAGCTAGTATTGCGATGGGGCAAAGAACCCAGAGGGTCAATGAACTCGTCAAACGGGAGATCAGCAACTATCTTCACATCCGCTATCGAAGTGAATGTGTTCGTTGGACTATTACCTCTGTCGATGTTTCCCCTGATCTTCGAAATGGAACGGTCGCATATTCCGTACTTGGCGATGAAACTCATTTTAGAGAGGCTGCTGCTTTTTTCAGAAAAAAAGTAGGAGAAATAAGGAAGGAAGTCGGTCGGCACGTCGTACTTAAATACAGCCCGAAGTTACGATTCGTAAGAGATGAAGGAATCGAGCGAGGCAACCGAGTAATTGAGATTCTAGAAGGTTTACCCGAGACGACTGAAAAGGATAGCGATGAGTTTTCTGATCCTAACAGCGAACTGTTTCAAGACAATGCGCCATGATGAGCGATTGTCACAACTATGTCTCAGTAACTGTGACGTAGTTGTGACGCGCTGGCACATATCGCTTTGTCTTGATCTAGAAAACTACCTCTCCAACTGACATAAAACACTGGATATAAGTAACTTTGGTGCAAATCAAGTTATGGGCATGTATCTTGCACGGATGATTCTGTGAGCAAAATTATAGGAATAGATCTAGGTACCAGCAATTCCTGCATGGCAGTTATGGAAGCCGGCGAACCCAAAGTAATTCCCAATTCTGAAGGTGCGCGTACGACTCCGTCTATAGTGGCTTTTGGAAAGGACGGTGAGCGACTTGTTGGTCAGGCTGCTAAAAGGCAGGCGGTTACTAATCCTGCCAACACAATTTTTTCGGCTAAACGCCTAATCGGGCGAAAGTTCGGCGAAGTTAAAGACGAAGTCGCCAATCAACCCTGCAAGGTTGTCGAGGGCAAAAATGGTGCTGCTGCTTTTGAATGCGAAGTGGATGGAAAAACTGAAGTATTCATGCCCGAGCAGATTTCATCCATGATCCTCGCCAAGCTCAAAGCTGATGCTGAAGCCTACCTGAGCGAACCCGTCACGCAAGCGGTGATCACCGTTCCCGCATACTTTAACGACGACCAACGAAGAGCCACCAAGGACGCCGGGTCCATCGCAGGCCTCGAGGTAATGCGAATTATCAACGAGCCGACTGCTGCTTCACTAGCATATGGCTTGGAGAAGAAAGGCGAAGAAACCATAGCAGTATATGATCTGGGCGGGGGAACATTCGATATTTCAGTTCTCGAAATCGCCGAGGGTGTTTTTGAGGTAAAAGCTACTAATGGTGACACCCAACTTGGAGGTGATAACTGGGATCAACTCATCATAGATTGGTTGGTAAACGAATTTAAGAACGATCAGGGTGTCGACCTTAGTTCCGACCCGATGGCCATGCAGCGATTGAAGGAAGAAGCCGAGAAAGCCAAGATTGCTCTCTCGTCCACCCAAGCTACCGACATTAACTTACCGTTCATCACTGCTGATGCCTCTGGTCCCAAGCACCTCAATGTTAATTTTACACGTGCCAAACTGGAGCAAATCTGCGAAAGCTTGTATTCACGAACTAAAGGTCCTTTTGACTCTTGTTTAAAAGACGCCGGACTTTCCGCTGGAGAAGTTGGCAATTTGGTTCTCGTCGGTGGCATGACTCGAAGCCCGAAGGTGATCGAGTTGGCACATGAGCTTGTTGGTAAAGAGCCTCACCAAGGCGTCAATCCAGACGAAGTGGTGGCTATTGGCGCCGGTATTCAAGGCGCTGTGCTGCAAGGCGATGTAAACGATGTTCTCCTGCTCGATGTTTCTCCCCTCACTCTTGGTATTGAGACTGCAGGATCTGTCGCAACTCCCATGATTGAGAGAAATACGACTATTCCGACTAAGAAGACTCAGACTTTTTCTACTGCTGCGGATAATCAACCAGCCGTCGATATCGTTGTATTGCAAGGCGAACGCCCTATGTCTCAAGACAACAAGATGCTCGGCACCTTCAAATTGGACGGTCTTCCCTCCGCTCCTCGAGGAGTACCCCAAATCGAGGTCACTTTCGATATCGATGCCAACGGTATCTTAAATGTAACCGCAAAAGACTTGGGTTCTGGCAAAGATCAGAAAATCACCATTTCGGGTTCTTCGAGTTTGGATGAAACCGAGGTCGAACGTTTACGCAAGGAAGCCGAAAAATATGCCGATGCCGACAAAACCAAAAAAGATCAGGTAGTCGCTCGAAATGAGCTGGATTCCATGGTTTACCAAGGCGAAAAACAGCTTGTAGATCTAGGAGATAAGGTTCCTGCCGAAATGAAGTCCACTGTCGAGGAAGCTATCGGTGTCGCTAAAAAGGTTTTGGATAAGCAAGAAGCAAGCACCGAGGATTTAAAACAAGCCAAGGACGACTTGCTTAAGTCCCTCGAAGTGATCGGGAAGCAGGCTTACGAAAACGCAGGAGCGACTGCGGCAGGTGATCCTGCTGGTGCAAGCGCTGAGACTGGCAATGAATCCGGATCCGATTCTTCCGCAGAGTCCAAAGAGGAAGACATCGTCGAAGCTGACTTTGAAGTTGTAGACGAAGACAAAGACGAAGACAAAAGCTAGGTCTAATCTTCCATCCCACTTTTTTTTAAATACTGAGACAACTCGACTGACTAAAGTCTTTCTGTGAAGTAGCAGTATCAATCCTCACAACAAAGCTAAACCTAATACCAACAAAAAATGAGTAAACCAAAAATCACTCCGTTGGGTGATCGTGTCCTCGTCCAGTCCGTCGATGATGACGAGCAAGTCAAGGGCGGGATTATCATACCCGACTCCGCTAAGGAAAAACCGCAAGAGGCAACTGTTGTTGTTCTCGGCACTGGCAAGAAAGACGACGACGGCAACGACGTTCCTTTTCAAGTCAAAGTCGGCGACAAGATTCTCGTCAGCAAGTATGGTGGCACCGAAGTCAAGCTTGACGATGAAATCTACCAACTGCTCCGCGAAGACGATATTCTCGGCATTGTCGGATAATTCCGCTTTGTCCCCATCTTAAACCTATCAAACAGATTTTAAATTAATCATGGCTAAGCAAATATTATTTGATGAAGCAGCCCGTAAAAAGGCACTCCGTGGCGTTGCCACCCTTTCTGATGCGGTCAGTGTGACCCTCGGACCTAAGGGTCGTAACGTATTAATCGACAAGAAATTCGGATCTCCGACAGTAACCAAGGACGGTGTAACCGTTGCCAAGGAAATTGAGTTGTCCGACCCCTATGAAAACATGGGTGCCCAAATGGTGCGAGAAGTAGCTTCCAAGACTTCCGACGCCGCCGGTGATGGTACCACAACGGCTACGGTCCTTGCGGAATCAGTCTACCGTGAAGGGCTCAAAAACGTCGCAGCTGGTGCTAACCCCGTTTACTTGAAGCGTGGCATCGACAAGGCTGTCGAAGCTGGAGTTCGAAAACTATTGCGCGACAGCAAGAAGGTTTCCGATCGCGAAGAAGTTCGGCAAGTAGCTACCGTTTCCGCAAACTGGGACGGTGAAATCGGTGAAATCATCGCCGATGCTATGGACAAGGTCGGCAAGGACGGCACGATCACCGTTGAGGAAGCCAAAAGCATCGAGACTACTCTCGACGTCGTTGAAGGCATGCAGTTCGACAAGGGATATCTGAGCCCTTACTTCTGCACCAACAACGAATCGATGGAAGTCGTTTTGGAAGATTGCTACATTCTTATTTACGAGAAGAAGGTAACCAGTCTCAACGATCTACTTCCTCTTCTACAGCTTGTTTCCAAGGAAGGAAAGCCTCTCCTTATTATCGCTGAAGACGTCGAAGGCGAAGCCCTTGCCGCACTTGTGGTAAACAAGTTGCGTGGCACTTTGAATGCCTGTGCCGTAAAGGCTCCCGGTTTCGGTGATCGTCGCAAGGAGATGCTTCGCGATCTCGCTATCCTAACCGGTGGTCGTTGCATCACCGAGGATCTCGGAATCAAACTCGAGAACATTCAGCTTGCCGACCTCGGTCAGACCAAGCGTGTTACCGTCGATAAGGAAAACACCGTACTCGTGGAAGGTGGAGGCAAGGCTTCCGAAATCCAAGGTCGCGTTAAGCAAATTCGTCGTCAAATCGATGAAACCACTTCCGATTACGATCGTGAAAAGCTGCAAGAGCGCTTGGCCAAGTTGGCTGGCGGTGTTGCCGTCATCAATGTTGGAGCTGCTACCGAGCCTGAAATGAAGGAAAAGAAGGCTCGCGTCGAGGACGCCCTTCACGCTACTCGCGCCGCCGTCGAAGAAGGCATTGTTCCCGGTGGAGGCGTTGCTTTGATTCGGGCTGCAAATGCGATTGAGAAATCGGCAAACGATCTCGAAGGCGACGAAGCTCTCGGAGCTTCCATCGTACGCCG
>PCBO01000049.1 GCA_002730975.1 Opitutia bacterium | reverse complement strand
TCCTCCAATGGCAAGATAATCATCACCTCCTGCTCTGCGAATTTCGACGATGGGTGTACCGCCCGGACCTCCCGTGGCATTCAGCCCGGGGGTTCCTTGACCAGTTGTCGCGTGCCTGTTGTTCCCGCTCTTGTCGTTCCAAGCGGATATGGAAGGAGAACCCGAGATAGTGGCCGCATCTTTCGCATCGAACCAGACTTCAAGAGAATCCGAGGTCAAATCGCCGGGGGTCCACAAATAATTTTTATTCATGTAGACGTAGCTTGCATTTAGATCTCCAACGATTATGGGAGGTGTGTTCTCTGCGACTGTTCCTCCGCCCACTTCCACTGTTCCGGGTATGATGTCGTGAGAATAATTGAATGCGATTCTTCCACCTCCTCCGGGGTATGTCCCGTTGCCTAGCCAACCACCTTTTGCCAAGATTGAGCCATAGTTGAAAATACTTTTCCCGGCGAAACGAAGTGAGCCTCCCGAACCTCCTCCGCCACCACCGTTGATGCTTGAGGTTACTCCTCCATTGGCTGAAACACTGACGCCCTGCATGATGGTCAAGGTGCCGTTGCCGTCTGCTTCCAGAGATATTGCTCCCCCACCGGCACCACCGCCGTAAGTATTGCCGCCGCCGCCGCCTGACCCGCCAAATAGATCACCCAAGGCAGAATTGCCGTAAGAATTGCCGTAACCCGGTTCCGATTCACCCCCGGGCGAACCGTAGCCACCGCCTCCGCCGTCGTTTAGGTAAACCCTGTCCTTACCTCTGCCATGCCCCATGCCCGGTTGGTTGTTCCAGCCTCCGTCTCCTCCGCCTGCCTTTCCTCTGCCCGGGGTTCCTCCCGTTACGCTGTTGCCGCCGTCGACGTTTAGGTTTGTCCCAACTACTATATTTCCGTGGTTGCGTGTCTTGAAAACTATAGCGTTGGCACCTTCGATCGTAATGGGAACGCTTGAACTAAGGTCGATCGAATCAAAGGTGAATGTTGAGACTCCATAAGAAAGACCATTGCCTGAATGCGTGGACACGACACCTGTTCCATGCTCGCCGCTTGAGTGCCGCCACCATCCGCCGGTGGTATTGAATCTGAGGGTGCCCGAAGTGTAATTCAGGTCATTGACGCTGGAGTTTCCTAGAATGGTAACACTGCCGGATTCAAAACCGGTGACATCGGTCGTTCCGGGGACTATCTTCCCGTTTCCTTCAAGGACTATTCGCCCTCCGCCTCCTACGTTGTCGGCTAGGGTAACGATTCCCTTGGCTTCTAAAGTCCCTTCGTTGATAATGCTTTCCCCTACAAGGCGAATGGAACCGCCGGAACCTCCACCTCCGTCATTTCCCCCTGTGTAGGTGTCGCCACCGTTGACAGTTATCCTTGCTCCTTGGGTAATCGAAATTTTGCCGCTGCCATGAGCAAACAGCTCGATTGCTCCGCCACCGCCTCCTCCTGTCCGGTTATTGCCGCCACCTCCACCAGAGCCTCCGATCAAAGAGGTGACTCCGGTATCTCCATAAGTTTGGCCATACGTCAGCAAATGGGAAGATTGGCCAAGACCGCCGTAACCGGCTCCACCTCCGCGATTTACTTGAGTCCTGTCTTTGCCGCCTCCCGGACCTTTGCCGTCGGAGTTGATTTTTCCTCCATCCCAACCTCCCAGGGTTCCTCGACCCACGCCGGTCGAGTCCGGTGCGTCTTCTCCATTTGCTACAAGATTGCCGGCGATTCTTATATCTCCGTGGTTTCGGGTTTGAAGAGACAAACCGGAAGAGCCTTTCAGAATAATGGCCAAGCCACTTCCGAAGTCTATCTTGTCCGTGACGAAAGAGCATATTTTGTACGGATGCAAAGCACCGTCTTTCGCCTGATATTGGTGGTCGCTAATTGATCCGGCTAAAAATGAACCGCCTGAATGATCGATTGTTCCTTTGTCGGTATCGATGGTTAAGGTGCCTGAGCTGAATTGCAATTCAGTTACCTGTGGTCGCATTATCTTTACGCTGCCTACTTCTCCATGTCGAAATCCGGGGCTAATGCCTGCATTTGCAGAAAAGTTTGAATTGGAGGGACTTTCGAGATTCAGCAAGCTTTCGGTTGCCTCCATGTAAATTCTTCCGCCGCCACCTGCCGCGGATCCGGCTCCAATGCCGTCTGTGGTATTAGTGTTTCCGTTTGTTATCCCGGTGGCGCCGTCGCCGCCATCTGCCCTGATGTTGACTCCTTCTCGTATGACTATGTGTTTGCCCTTTAGGTAGATGGCTCCACCGGACCCACTGCCACCGCTTCGTCGCGCCTCGTTGGGGCGTGCTCCGCCCTTGCCGCCAATCGCATGAATGCTTCCTCCAATGGTAAGCGTTTCGCCTGCTACGATTTTGATGCCACCTCCGCCGGAACCTCCGGAACGTTCGTTTCCACCACCTCCGCCGGAACCTCCGAAGAGGTGAGTTATATCTGCGTCGCCATAGGTTTGGCCTCCTGGCGGAGTAGCAAGGTATTGTCCGTTGCCTACTTTGGTTTCGGAACGCCCACCTCGCCCACCGTATCCACCGCCGCCGGGTTATTCACCGGAGGGTAGACCTGCATTCCCAGCCATTCCGGCGAGTGGTTTTCCTCCTGAATTGAAACTGTATGAGTTGGTGATGTTGCTTGGTCCCCCTCCTGGTCCCCAAGGATCTGTTCCGCTGTACCATTCGTGACCGCCGTGACCGCCACCAATACGACCGGGTAGATCGCTGTTTCCAAGATCGGTTCCCTCGGTGCCATTAAGGTCTAAGGGAACGAGAATCGTTGCGTCTCCTGAAACTGCAATTTCCAGAGTGTTGCTACCCGTCAAGTGAACTTTTGCTCCATCTCCAACGTAAAAGGAGGCAAAGTCGAACTTCGCGACGTCGTAACTTATGGTATTCCCTTCTTGATCAACATAGGAATTCGAGACTAAGGAACCTTTTCCGCTTTGGCCCGAGCCAGTGTACCAGCTTGGTGTCGGACCATCCGTTTTAAAGGTAAGGGAACCGGTGGAAAGATTGATTTTCTTTTCGGCTACGAAGGTTTTGGAGTTTTCCGCCCATACGCTTCCGAGTGAGTTCGATCCATGCAATCTATAATAATAAGTAGTACCTGCTTGCAGGTTTTCGATTTCAGTTTCCAGCTTTATCTGGGAGCTTTGCGGAGCCCCGTTGGATAAGCCTGTAACAACTTTGTACAACCCGTCTTGTGCAGGTTCGAGAGGATTGATAACGCGGTCGGAGAGGGTGGGCGTTTCTATCCATGCCCTGAAACTGGATCCTCCTCCGCCTTGTCCGTGCGCGAGGGCGATCTTGTAGGATTGCCCGGCAATCAGAGGAATTGGAGAAGAATTAAAATTGTTCGTTCCGCCGAGCCTTTCGTTCCCTTTTGCGCCGGTCGTTTGAAAAAGACCATTTTGATCTAGGTCTATCCACATGGTTACGTAGTCGTCCTTCCGATCCATGCGAAAGATATGGTCTCCGGTTTCTTTTGGCCGAAAGTCGCTAATCCACAAGTCCATGTAATTGTCGTTCCGATTGATTCCTATTCCCGAATTTCTAAAGTCGTTGGGGCCGTCGAAATTAAAACCGTTCGTCGCTGAATCATCGGGTTCGCCATTTATGACCTTGGGAGGAACTTGAGGAGCTAAGGCTCTGAGTGTCTCGATCTCGTTGAAATAGCTCGCATTCGGATTTACAAGATAGCCTGTCCCTTGAAATCCGCTATCTTTCAACTCCGAAAAATACTTTCCCAGTTCGACTGAATGTTCCCAGTGGTTTGGTGTCGTTGATCCATCCGAAGTCCCCCAGTACAAAGTGAGGTCAACGCCATTTGAAGGTTCTCCCGGTTTAATGCTTTTGTAAGGATGGGAAGAATCCAGGTTTCCGTTGAGTCCCCACTTGTGGGCAAGGTATCCTTCCATCAACTGCCGATCCTTTTCGGCGAAACTCCTTTTGAAAACCAAAACCTCCGAAACAAGAAGATTTGCATGCCTTTCAAGGTTTCCGTTGTTTCTAATGAGAGCCCCAATCGCAAGCGGACTGTTCGGAGCTGCTGCGATCTTACCCGTATCCGTCAAAGAGACTTGAAGAAGACCGTCGCCAAAACTTTTTCGGGTGCCATCGCCATATGTAAGAGACCAAATTCTAATGGCATTGGGAGTGAGGTTTAAGTTTTGATCCACAGCGCCGGAGGTGCCGTGCAGACGCCAACGGGATTGGGTTCCGTTTCGTTTCCCGAACAGCCAACCTTGATTGTCCTCTCCGTTTTTGGAAATCAGCGAAGACCAGTCCGCCGTGTTGTTGCCCTCGGCGACAATAAATACGGTGAGGCTTTCCCATTCTTCGAAGGTCGCAGAGTTTTGAGCGACAAGTACGTCGTCGCTCCCGTCGAAATAAATCGCGGGTTTCCCGTTAAGTCCCGTAGTAAGGTAAGTGGGTTCTCTGGCTGAATCTCCCAAGTGAGGAGTTGCATTGTTGCTGTTGCCGCTTAAGTCGCCCCAGTAGCCTATCGTATCTCCGGTGACGGGCGAGCCTTCCGAACCGAAAGCGCCCCCTTTGTCCAGCGATTCACTTTTGTTCGCATCGAGCCAAAGCATTAGGTTTTGAAATTTGTCGGCGTTGAACGTTAAATTACCGTTGTTCACGGTGCCTGTTCCCATGTGCGGAATTGATGCCGTAAGAGTGGCCCCCGTGTCGCTGACGTCGCGAAGTGGACCGTTTGATAGGACGGGGAGATCCGATGCGATGGTGGTGAATGCCTTTGAAATGTCACTATCGTTGACTCCGCCTGTGAAGCCCGACAGGTAGTTTGCGTTTTGTCCGCCTAGGTTACCTGTGATCGACTGAGCGATAATTCCCGTATTCGCTTGAGTCAGAGTCAAGTTTCCAGTCGAGGGACTGGTTACGAGAATCTCTCCGTTATGTCCACCGTCGTCCTCTATGCAGGCCTTTAGGGAAGCTGCAATCTCGGCGGGCGTCCCGGTCTGTTTCCAGACAGGGGGGGTTGCATTCAAGTCTTCTGCAACACCTCCTGAATAGGATATGCTTCCCCCGCCTTTTAATGGAATTTTTATCTGTCGAGCGATTGCGGAAAGTTGTGCGATTTCATTCGCCGTGAGAAGCCTGTCGTAGATACGGATTTCATCCATGATGGCATTGGAATGAGATGCGGGGACGAAGGCAAAGTTGCCGTCGTTGTCCTTGCATCCGAAGGCTAGCATTGAGTTGGTGTCGTTTATGTTGCCGCCACGGTTTTCCGAACCTTTTTCCACTCCGTTTAAGAACAGTTTTCTGGTTCCGTCTCCGAAGGCGGCTAAGACGTGAACCCATTTGTTGAACTGCCCTGAATCATTGACGACTGCATTCCAATCGTCGTTTCCAGGTCCACGTAGTGTCCAAGATAGTTTGGATGGATCGCCTCCGTTTCTTCGAATTTGATAACCTTGCCCGCCGTCTCCACGCTTCGCAACATAAGCACCCCAACCATTTGAGGGCCATTCCTTGACCCAGAAAGAAATGCTCAAGGTGTCCAAATCGAAGACGCTTTGGTCGACCGTCCCGTCGTCAACGGTGATGTAGGAATTGTTGTTGAGGTTTACGGACTTTCCTGTTCCCCAAGGCGTGTTGGCACTGTACGAAACGTTGGCTGAAGAGTTCCCGTCGTAACCGTTTCCGGAGGTGTCGTTGGCGTTGTCTCCGTCGAATAGCCATTCGCCGATGAGACCGTTTCTGGGTGGTCCTTCATTAGGGTCACCCGTTATTTCGATGCTGCCGGTCGCCTTGGCTCCGGGAACAAAAGTGCCGGTGCCCCATACGCCGGAAGGGGCGGCGGAGTTGAAGGCTCGCACACGATAATGATAAGTGACTTCGGGAGTAAGTCCGCCAATTACGTGCCCGAAAGTTCCTTGACCCTTTTTACCGATCTCGAGCATTTTCGCCCAAGCAGAAGGATCGAATCCGCCGTCTTGAGTCCCATAGTAAATTCTTACGGTGGGTGGGTCGCCTCCATCGCTTATTACGTTCCCGTTGAAGGAAGCGGAATTAGCGGTTATCAAGGAAGCTTCCGTAGTGGCGATTACGGGTACCGTAGGCGCCACTCTAAGTTGAAGGATGAATTGCTCGCTCGGTTTAGTGGAGTCGGTGGAACCTATGACGTCGGGTAAGGAATCTGAGTCCGTATTATTGCCGTCGTCGTCCGAATAGAAAGCCATTAGCGAAACAGGGAAAAGCCCTGCGGTCGTTGGGGTTCCCGAAATCCGTCCGGTCGTCGAACTGAACTGAAGGCCGTTCGGTAGGTTGAAGGCCGCGTAAGACGAAGGCGAGTCCAGGGCCGTGACGTTATAGTCGAATGCCTCTTGGGCAATTGTGGTGACGCTCAGATCACTTAAAATTATTCTTGGGCTAGTTACGGTTCCATAGGTCAGGAAGTCCGATGAGTCTCTTTGGTTGTCGTGAGATGCGTGAAACCAATCACCCGTCCTGGCAGTGCCGGATATTCTCATTTCATCGACAAGCCCCGTGAGGTTTGTACCGATTGTGAGATTCGCGTTATCGTTGGAAGTTATAACGGCAGAGCTTTCGCCGGCAATGATGCCGTCTAGGAATAAGCGCTTGTTAAATCCGTCGTAAGAGATTCCCAAGTGATGCCAAATCCCGTTTGTGTGGTTGGAATCCGGAATTGAATGGTTGCCGGGATTCGAGACGAATTTAAATTTCCCATTTTGCGAAGTTAAAGCAGAACCAGTATCCGAAGTAGTGTCCCGATTGGAAAAAATGGTTTTTTCAAGAAAGCGGTGGTCGATTGTAAACAGGCCGTTTTGGGCAACTTCGAGAGGCTTGATGACACGCATGGACAGGGATGGCGTTTGTACCCATGCCCTGAATTTTGACCCTCCGCCACCTTCGCCGTGGGCTAGTGCGATCTTATAGGTTTGTCCTGCAATTAGGGGAATGTTTGGAGAAGTGAAGTTTCCGTTTCCACCCAATCTTTCGGAACCGTTGCTACCGCTCGTTTCAAATAAACCGTCTTGGTCAAGGTCGAGCCATATGGAAGTGAAGTCGTCCTTCTGGTCCATTCGGAACAAATAGTCGCCATCTTCGGGAGCGTTGAAGTCGGCCAGCCAAAGGTCCATATATTGGTCTGCTTGAGTTATTCCGATTCCTGCGTTCTGGAAATCCGCGTCGCCATCAAAAAAGAATCCTGTCGCGGCGGGATTGTTCGGTTCTCCCAAAACCATTGTCCCCGGTCCCAAGGCAGGTAAGGCAAGCAAGGTGTTGATGTCGTTGAAATAACTGTTGTTTGGTGGTTGATGGTAGCCGAAACCGAGGAAGCCGTTTACGCCGCCTGAGCTTGGTGGTGACTCTTTCACCCAAGCGCTTACGGAGAAAATCGTTGGGTTTAGCGCAGCGCTGTATGGGGCTTGAATGTTTGAGCCATTGACGTCGGCGGCGGGACCAATTCTTCCGGCCGTAGCAATCTTGGATCCATTGTTGGTTGCGTGGTTACCTGAGGGCGACGAGTCTATGAAATTTCCCAATTGTAGTTCACTGAAGTGCCAAGTGCCGTTAAAGCCATTCGACCATGTCGATCCATCGGTTGCATAGGTCGGCGGGGTGGTGGCAAGGGGATTTCCCCATGCTGCGTTGAAAGTGGTGTTTTTGTCGGAAACGGATGGAACCTGGACCCAGATTCGTGAATGACCGGAGCTATCCCAGTTTTCGATTTCGTACGCCAATTCCCTTCCGATGGGAGAATAAAAACGGAGATCTGCTCCGGTGGGTGAGCGAAAGGAGTCGTAAGAAAAGTTGGTTATTCCGGAATGCAATTCCACCAACACGGGAAAGTCGGTTAGAGTAGAGTTTCCATCATAACCCGAAATAACTAAATTGAGTTTGAACGGGAACGCCTCGGGGTCGCTGACTTTGATTGAGAATGTTTCCGTTTTGGCGGCAGAAACACCCGAAGCGGTTTGGCCGTTGACTTCAACGGTTATACTGGCCTCGCCGGAGGTCAGTGGAATGCCACTTATTTCTCCGGTAGCTGCATTTAAGCTAAGCCCGGGCGGTAAACCCAGAGCTGAAAAAATCATTGGATCAGTTCCCCTGTATTCCAGCTTTTGGGAAAAGGGAACTCCTAGCTTACCGTAGAGGGTTGTCGACGCCACTAAAGTCGGAGGTCCTTGGAAATTGGAGAAAGTTATTTCGCCTAACCAATTCGTTCCAATTGTTGAGGAGCCAGGGGCAAGAGCAGAGGGGTTACCCCAACGCATGACTATGTTGTCACCTGAGCTGAACGATGGCACCTGAACCCTGATAGAGGACTCGCCCGATGCATTCCATTTTAAGATATCGTATGTAAGCTCTTTTCCGGACTGACTAAGAAATCGTAGATCCGAGGCATCCACTTTTAGTTGATCGTGGTGGAATCCGAGATTCCCAAGCGAAAAGTTTTTTTCGCTCAGGGTTACCAATACCTTTTGGTCCAAGAGAGGGCTTGTCGCATTGGTTTCAGGTGTTAGGTCCATTGCGTAAGCAAACTGGGAATAATCTTTGACTTGGATAGCCAAGCTCATGATGTTCGAGGCAAGTGAGTTCGACGCAATCAAGGTGACGTCTTCCGTACCGGACGTTGTTGGAGTTCCGGATAGTATTCCCGTAATGGGGTTTAGACTTAACCATCCCGGTGCGTTTAGAAGCTCAAAGGAATCGGCAAGTCTGTTGGTTTGAATCTCATATTGGAATGGCATGGTCGCCGCCGCAGTCGTAGTCTGCTCCGAAATAATGGTTAAGACTGGCCCCACGTCGCCCAATCCGTTGTCGTAAATGGAATTTATGTTTTCTTGAGAAAGTGAAGCTCGATAAAAGCGGACGTCGTCCAGCCAAACTCCCGATTGGTTGGAAATGGTGGGAGGCGTGTTTGAATTGGCTGAGTCATCCCTGGCCCCGAAGACAAGTTGTGATCCTGTCGGTGAGACTGAACCGGCTCGATTTTCCGACCCGATGAGAATGCCGTCTACATAAATGTTGCGCTTTCCTCCTCCCCAAGTGGCAGCCAGATGATGCCATCGATTATCATCGATGTTTTGTGTTGCGCTCCAGTCGTCGTTACCCGGTCCGCGGAGAGTAAAGGCAATTTGATCCGCTGAATTATTTAGTCGCCTGATTTGCCAACCTTGACCGCCTTCGCCTCGTTTCGACAGAAACGGACTCCAGTTCCCTTCTGGCCACTCTTTAACCCATGTCGAGATAGTAAACGTACTGCCACCGTCGAAAACTGACTCGGTTCCACCATCGCTTACGGTTACGTATTTGAGACCGTTTAGATTGATTGATTTGCCGGTGCCGAAGGGTATGTCTTCGTTATATATCGTAGGGGAGGAAGCAACTCCATGGTAATCGTTTCCTGAGCTGTCATTCGCAGTCGAATCGTCGAATCTCCACCAGCCGAGCAAGTCCGACTTACGGGTAGGTTCGTCGTCCACGACGACAGGGGTATGGACAAGAACCTTTTCCGACCACACTGCACCTGCGGAGTTTGAGGCTGATACTCGAGAATAGTAAACCGAAGGAGGAATAAGTGGGAATGCTATTTGAGTGTTGAGGTTGCCGGGTTGGGCATTGCTGAAAGTCACGACGTTGTCCCATGTGTTTGTATCGGTGCCGCCATTGTTGTCCCCCCAGTAAAAGTTAAAAGTTACGGGAGCCCCACCTGTCTTGGATAGAGAGCCATTGATCTTGAATCCGGTGTTGCTTTTTTGGCTTAGCGACAAAGTGCTTCCAAGGATTGGGGCGGAAATGGAAGAAGGTGTGGTGAAGCTTTGTGTTGCTGTCCACGATTCGCCTCCGCCGACTCCTTGAGAGTTATCCCCTTTAAACCTGAAGAAGTAGGTTCCACCCGGGGTAAGGTTAATTAATTTATGGACGAAGGAGCTAATGCCTTTTGTTCCGATTTCAGTTTCGTTTTGCCAGATGCCCTCCCCCCCATCTGCGTTCCCCCAGTGAACCGATACATTAGCGTCGCGTCCATTTGTGGCTGTTACTGCCCCAAGCAATTTTGCTTCGGTTGCTTCAATGTCCACCGCAGGATAAGAGATAACGATTGGTGCTGACGGAGGAATGGTAATGACCAAGACGTCAATGGCGGAATTCAGAGAGCCGGATGCAACTACGGAGACTTCGTACGTTCCTCCTGCTTGGGGTGTGCCGGATATAATACCCGAACTGGGATTGCAACTAAGACCCAAAGGGAGATTGTAGGCAGAAAAGAGTGGGTTGGATACGTTGGTTGATAATTGAAAGTTGAACATGACTCCCACTGATGCAGTAACTGATGAAGGGCTCGTTATACTTTTGAGGGGAAACGTCGGCGCCGTCTGAAACATCGAAGGGTTTGCCCCGGGATTGACGAAAGCCATATTATCGTAGTTCGTCTCGACACCCTGTTTCCAACGAACTCCAAGATAGGAACCGCCGGATAATTCGAAGAAACCCACTGCCCACATGTAGTTGCCGTTGGCTAAATTTACCGTTCCAACTCTGTTCTGGTTTCCGTGAAGACCTTTGTTGTCTACCACTAACTCCCCGTAATCAAAAATTCCATTTTGATTCAAATCTATCCAAAGAACGGAACCGTCGTCACTGCGTGTGCCGAAAGAGACGTCGCCGGCGATAACGGGAGAAGTTCCTCCCACTATCAATGCCCCGTACCAAGCCATACCAAAGAACTCGTTGGTGAAAAGGCCGTCACTTCTGGCCCTCATTGCGTTTTCGCTGAAGTCGAAGTTCTCGGCACTGTTCCAAATTGATTTCTTTGCCGGAATGATACCTGAGGTTAGAAGGCCTGAACCACTGTCGATCGGATCCAAGCTTGTATCGCTGAATGTTCCATTAAAGGCAAACTCCTTGAGTCCCTGAACGGGAACCTCTGGTTGGGGAGTGAAAACTCCCAGCTTAGGGGAGACTACAGTACCAATCGAATTGACGGCTACCGTTCTGAAAAAATATACTTTTCCCATTTGCAAGTTATCTATCGCGGTGGAAAAGGAACCGACTCCGACTTGGCCGATTGAAACGATGTTGTCCCATGCTGCGATAGTACTTCCCCGATCCTCGTCGCCCCACAGGATAGATACCGCAGGGTGTTCTCCGCCCGTGCTCGTTAGTGTTCCACCCAGAATAGCGTTTTCGTATGTGACCGAGGATGCGTTCAGGTCACCAAGGTTGGGCAACGAGAGCGAGGACAGAGTGCTGAAAGTCCCGACGTCGGACCATACTGTCCTCCCACCTGCATTGGATACCGTGAATCGGTGGGTGTAGTTGGTTCCGACATTTAAACCTTCAACATACTTGCCAAAGTTTCCTGGTGTGATTGATCCGAGAGAAAAGGATTGAGCCCAAGCCGTAGAATCAGATGTTCCTTTGTCGGTAAGGTCGGTGTAGAGAGTTACGGAGCAAGTGGTGTTAGTCTCGTCGGCAAAGAAACCGTTTAGTTTGGCACCATAGAGGCCTATTTCAGTCGTTGTTCCCGCTGTGACTAAATAAGGCAAAGGATAGAGAGTAAAGGCTAGAGAGACTGAGCCCGCGCCGTAACCGCTTGTTGCCGTAATGGTTGCAGTGGTCGTCGTACCGTTGATATCGGGCGTTTCTGTGGGGGTGCCGGAGAGAACGCCGGTCCCGGCATTGAATTCTAGACCCACCGGCAAGCCGGTTGCCGACCAGACGGGCGGAAAGGCGATGTTGCCGTCTTGCACGGTGTAAGTGAAAGAGTATGGCACTCCAGTGTTGGATGAAGCAGTGGTCGGACCAATTATCTTAGGGGAGTCGTTGTTATTAAAGATCTCCGACACTTCCGCATCGGACAAGGCGATGCCATAGAGGCGTACGTCGTCAATGAGTCCGTTGAAGTCGTAAGCTGCGGAGACGTCCCATCCACCAATACGAAGATTATTGCCATTTTGGGTGATTCCGGTGCCCGCTCCTGTTCCCGTAGTCTTTAGGACTCCGTCCAAGTAAAGCTTGCGTTCAGTCCCTGAGCTTACGCCGACAATATGTTGCCAAGAGCCCGCAACGGCGAGGTTTTGGGGGCCGTTGACACGGTTCTCGGGTGGGAGGAGCATGGAGCCGGCGTTGAAGGTATAGGATGGATTTCCCGGTCCTTGAGCGTCTGCGTTATACCAAAGGAGGACTGAATCGGCATCGTTGCCGGAAAAGTTTAAAATACCGGAGTCATCAGTTGCATTAGTACCTACACCGGCAAGCTTTACCCAAGCACTGACAGAAAAGGTGGACGAATTTGTAAGTCCATTAAACCCGGGAACCGCGACATGGTCTCCATCCCCATCCAATTGTAGGGCGTTGCCAAATTTCCCCGAGACCCATTGTGGGTTTCCGATCAATGTTCCCGAATTGCCGTTGTTGCTACCGTCAGCTGCCGTATTGCCCGTTCCTTCATCTAGCGACCAGTAGCCGATCAGGTCGCTATAGCGTGTAACTTGTTTTCGGAAATCGATAGTGGTGGAAGCGGCGATGGAATTATTGCTGTCGCCAGTAGCCGCGGCTGGGGCGATGGAAATCGTGACGGTGGCAGGGTCGGAAGTGGGCTGGACGTTGAAGCTGTAGGAATGGCCCGTTCCGTTAAAGTCGAGAGGAGAGCCGTTGGTGATGTTCAAGTCCGAGATTACAAACCCAGTGACGGAAACGTTGGAGTCATCGTCCTTTTTAAATACAACTTCTACCGGAATAGGGTAGGAATACGTAGGAGAAGTGGCTGTTATGACAGGCCTAACGGCATCGGCTTTGGCCTCTGGCACGAAGTCAAATGCTCCGACAAGCCAAAACATCGCTAATGCCGGGCGTAAAATGCAAGAAATGTCCATTTTTCTTAGCAAAATGTATTTCTCCTTTTCTCGACGATTGAAAAACTTGCTGATAAGCTTTTCATCAGTTCGGTTTTATTTTTAACTACAAACTGCATTTTTAACCCAGTGCCCAAAAAGGGTCCGAGCAGAAAGATTAAGAGACACCAAATAGTGTCTCCTTCCGTAATTTGGACATGAGCTTTGGGAAAAGGGAATTTTTTCAAAATTGGAACTGGTGGAAGTTCTTATTTCAAAACGTTTTTCTGTTGTTCTATCTACTTATTAGCCAAATTCTCTTAAATAATACATGATAAAGGCAACTGTTTTCATTGGCTGATTCAAGTTGTTGACTATTAAGCTTTTAAATGCCTGTTGCTGATGGTGGTTTTTGTTTTTTTTAGTCAAGCCGACTATTCTTCTTAATGTTTGAATTTTGAATTTCCAATGAAAACATACCCTAATCTCTTCTTATATTATCTTTATCCATCTCCTTGAAAAAATATACTTTGTTGGAATTTTGTCAGATTTTTCATGGAATCGGAAGTTTTATTTCACCAGTTGTCTTGACTGTTCTTTTATCATTTTTACACCATCATGACTCTAGCAGTTATCGGTAAGTTGCTCCAGAACGGCAATTCATATTCTTGGCTGGGTATGGCAATTGTTCGAGAGGCATTGCTTGAAATCTGGACGCAATCCCGTATGTCGGAAATTTTTACTCAATAATTTTTTCCCATTGGCTTTACCAACAACGATAGTGCGAAATATTTCTTTGCTCTTCTAGTCTCGATGGTTCGCTAGGCTTTCTTCATCTTACTTTAACTATGATGGAGTTTTTTCCCCTCATTTTTCATAGCTTTTGGCTTTTTGTGGGAAATTCTTGTCTTTACTCTAAGAATATATTTTTGCGAAATCTTAAACTGGCTTATATTGAGTTACTTACTTCTTTTTTTCACATACGCATCTGAGTAATGGTTATTAGATAGTATTTCCCAGATTTTTTTAATGTCATCCCTTGTGCATCTTTCACCTAATTTCATTCTGTTCCATCCGGGCAACGTTGGTTTGCGAAATGAATGAGTGGTACTGACTCTATGATAACACCTCGTGCTGTATTGATTTGGCTCCGATGCGTCTGCTTCAGTGTGGTCGTGATTTTGGTCGTCGGGGGTATTACTCGCTTGACGGGTTCCGGTTTGTCGATGGTTGATTGGCGACCCGTGATGGGGGTGTTGCCTCCTCTCTCCGAGACCGAGTGGGAGGAGGTTTTTGATCAGTACAAAGCTTTTCCCGAATATAAAAAAGTTAATATTGGAATGAACATCGAGGGCTTTAAAGCTATCTTTTTTTGGGAGTACTTGCACAGAATTCTTGGTCGTATCGTCGGGTTGCTTTGCTTATTGCCTTACCTGTGGTTCTTATGGCGAGGTCGATTAGGCAAGTCCATGAACATTAAGGGTTTGTGTCTAGTGATCCTGGTCGGATCACAGGGGCTGATGGGCTGGTATATGGTTAAAAGCGGTCTGGTCCAAAATCCTGAGGTTAGTCACTTCCGATTGGCTTCTCATTTGGGACTTGCTTTTGCTGTATTCGGCCTTGCTTGGTGGATGATTTTGGGATTGTCGAAAAATGAGCCTGTCAATGATGGTTCCTTGGGGTTTCGCTCTATCGCCATCGGATTGCTACTTCTGCTTTGTCTACAGATCATTTATGGTGCATTCACTTCGGGCATGAAAGCCGGTTACGGCTACAATACGTATCCTAAAATGGGAGACGATTGGGTGCCGGAAGCTTTGTTCGGTTTGTCACCTTTTTGGCAAAACTTAGTTTCTGATAAGTTTTCCGTCCAATTCATCCACCGTTGGCTGGGTTCGGCTTTGACGCTTTCGACGATCTGTATGGGGTGGTTTGCAATTCGTTCGGGTTCTTTGAACAGATTGCAAACTCGTCGACTTTACTGTTTGATAGCCCTTGTTTTGACTCAGTTTTCGCTTGGGGTTTTAACTTTACTATTCTTAGTTAATCTTCCTGTGCTTTTACCTGCCGTTCATCAGCTTTTGGCCCTGTTCCTGTTTGCCGCCTTTCTGGCTTTTGTACATTCCCTTGGAAAGTCTCCCACCTCTGTTCCGCGAGTGGCGTAACTTTCTACCAAAACAGATTCAAGTAATACTCTACTTGTATTTTCGTTAGTGCCAGCCAAGCCATTCCTTCAAGGTCGCAATGTCTTTCCTGAATGCCTCTATGTGTTTAGGCACAAGTTTGGGGTCTCGATGGTTTATGTATTCTTCGTGCAAATTAATGGGTCCATCGAATCCGCTCTTAATCAGTTGTTCCGGATATTTTCGGTCGACAATGCCTTCCGATAAAGGGCAGTTGAGCCGTTTGTTGTTTTCCCAGCGAAAACTTTTGACGTAAAGGGCTCCGATGCGTGGTCGTATCAAGTTTGCTTGAATCGGCCAGGAACGAGTGGCTTCGGCCGTCAAGTGGGCCATGTCCAAACCAACGGAAATATACTTGGAGTCATACCCCTCGAATAGTTTGTTGAGGTCCCATAACGGGGCTCCGACATAATTACTTCCGGAATGATTCTGGTAGATCGCCTGAATTCCTAATTCCTTGTTGAGAGCAACCAAATTGTCTAGCACGGGGCGAAGGTCCTTTATTTGTTGGGCAATCGGGCGTTTCAAGTCGTACTTGTAATAGCCCATGCGATATCGCTTCACACCTAGCTTTGCGGCTACCTGTAATTGCCGGACGTTGAGTTTGTCATCCGCGTTGTTGATGCCCGAGGCCATGATTGTCAGGTCGAGCTTTCGTTTTCGCAGGGCCTCGACCATTTTGGGGAGTTCTTCAGGCACTTGCACAGGTGTTACGTGACCGCCGGGGCGTACGGTCCCCTCTATCCCGTCTAAACCCAATTCGGCAATGACGTCGGCCAGGTCATCGTATGAAAGCGATTGAAAAGGTTTGGTGAAGACGCAGAAAGGATTACGTTCCTTCGGTTTGGCCAGTAGGCGTGAGGAGACCAATGCAGTCGTGGCGGATGAAGTGATGAATTGCCTTCGGTTCATGATGATGAAAGTATCTTTAATCTTTTGTCCATGATTGATGTCTGAGCTTTGCAATTAGAAAAAAGAATTGTTTTTCCTACCTATCTGTTGGTGTTATCACCTTCATATGTTTTCTTAATAAATATTGACTTTGATGCTTGTTGAATTGGAATTCCAAGTGTAGCTAAATTCCATAATGCCTCATATCAATGAAATTTTCTCTTTCTCCTAATCACTTGTGCTTAATGTTATTTTAAGGACAAGTTGATTTTTATCTCATAGGCATGATTCGGATGGCGTATAAGGGGTGTTTTTATCTTACCCTTGGGTTGGTTTCGATCTTCCCTTCACCTATGCCGGCAGCGGACGATCCTCTTCTTGAACAGTACTTTATCGCCAATGCTGCCTACAATCGTAAGCTTTACCCTGTTGCTGTTGAGCAGTATAAGCAATTTCTCCAAAAGAACGGTGCTCACCCCAAGGCTGATTTGGCTCGAAGGGGCTTGGCACTTAGCTTGTACGCACTGAAGCTTTATGATAAAGCCATGCCGGAATTCGCGACGTTGTTGGCTAAGCGCAACCTGGAAAAGTCGATTAATCGTGAACGACTGATCATGCTCCAGAGCCAATGCATGATGAACTCGGGCCTTAAAGAAGAGGCACGGAAACTTTTTATCGCTCATCTGAATAATCTGAAGAACCCGTCCTTCAAGACTGCCGCTCTAGCTGCAATTTGCGATGTTTCCTTTGAAAAGTCGGAATGGGCATTGGTTGTTGAGTGGACTGGCAAGTTGTCGGCTTCCAAGCCCAGTGCCAGTCAGGCGGCACGAGCCCTATACCAGCGTGGTTTTGCATTCTATCAAACGAAAAAAACGCAGGAAGCCGTCGAATCGCTTGCGAAGGTTTCCGCATTGGAGACTTCTCCCCAATGGAAAACCCTTTCCGCCTATCTTCTTGGGGAGTGTCACACGATATTGAAGGATTACGAGAAGGCAGAGTCAGCCTTTGCTGCAGCTCTTCCCGGAATGTCCGGACACGATGGAGCTGAGTGTCAATATCAGCTGGGCTTTACGCGTTTTCGACTCAAGAAATACGAGATCGCGATACTGGATTTCGAAGCTTATCTGAAACTGGCCAAACCAGATGAAAAAGGCAAACCTGCTCCATATGTCGAAGATGCCAAGTTCTTTGTGGCTCGTTCTCTTCTCGAATTGGAAGAATATGCAAAGGCGGACAAAAAGTTTTCTCCTCTTGCGATGGGCGATAGCCCGGTGAATGCACGGTCCAACCTTTGGTGGGCGAGGGTTTTTTCTAGGCGTCAGGACAACTTCGACCGATCCGCCCAAATTTTAGGCGATTACATTAAGCGTCTGGGCAATAAGGCGAACAAATTGCCACTTATTGACGATATCCAATTCGATTATGCCAATGCCCTCATCGGTAGCAAGACTCCCGACTGGAAACTTGCTCAAGCGGCGTTGCAGCAAATTGAGAGTCGGCGTGTCTTCGGGCAAATGGCTGAGGTCATGGCGCAACGCGCCACCTGCATGCACAAGCTTAAGGAATTTGAGAATAGTTTCAACGCCGCCAACGCTTTTCTTAAAGCTTTTTCTGATCATTCTCTAGCAGGAGATACTCGTTTTCTTCGTGGTGAGAATCTGTACCTGCTCAACCGCGGAGACGAAGCGGCCAAGGCATTCACGGAATTTATCAATGCGCACAAGGACCATGCCAGCGTCTTTGTCGCTCGGATGCGCATTGCCCAGATCCATCACCTTGCAAAGCGTTGGCCTCAGGCTCTTGCCAGTGCGGGACCATTGCTGGCCCAGAAGCCCGAAGGCCAGTTTTTTGCCCAATTGTCGTTTGTCGTGGGTGATTGTCATTTCCGTCAAGAAAAGTGGAAGGCTTCCCTGCAGCCACTTGAAGATTTCGTCGCCCAATGCGTCGAAACCAAAGAGAAGAAAAAGCCCAAGGTTACAATGGGTCCGAACCTCGATACCGCGCTCATTCAGTTGGCTGTGGCCTACGACCGTTTGGGGGAACGGGACTTGGCTCTTGGGCACTTGCTCACCTTGGTCGATTTTTATCCCGAAGTCACCCCCCATATGCCCCTAGCTCTTTCCGAACAAGGTCGGCTCTCCTTTCAAACGGGTGATTTAAGCCGAGCCCGAACCGCTCTCGAGCGGTTTCTGAAGGAGGACAAGGAAAACGTTGCGCCCTTTAATAAGACAGCTCCCGACCAGCGCACGCGTGTGAATTATTATTTGGGTTGGGTCAATGCGACCCAGAAAAAGTATGAAGAAGCGTCCGAGCATTTTTCCAAAGTTCCGCACAATGATCCACTTGGTTCCGACGCCGCCTTGCAACATGGAATATCTTTGATAAACGCCGAGAACTTTGTAGTGGCCACAAAGCACTTTCCCAAGATGCTCAAGCAGTTTAAGGAGCATGAGAAGTTGTCGCTGGTGGTCTACTATTCGGGTTTGTCAGCAGCCAAGCTGAAAGACTGGGCAAATGCATCCACCTACTTCAAGCGAGTAACCGAGGAATATCCGAAATCGGAGTTTGCCGACCAAGCTCTCTACGAATGGGCATGGGCCGAGCGGGCCCGAAAGCGAAACAAGGAAGCCACCGAGCTCTATGAGAAATTGCTCGCTACGCACCCGAAGAGTCCGCTGATAGTCAAGGTTCAGAGCGAGATGGCAGAGCTCAATATTGATGTCGGCGCTCAGGAAAAAGTTATAACCGAGTTGACGGCGACGTTGAAGACGGTCGAGGATGAATCCCTTAAGGAGTCCATCCGCATTCAATTGGCTAGCGCCCACTTCAAGAAAAAGGATCATGAGCTCGCTGCAAAAATGTTCGAGCAACTTCTCGTGGACTACCCGAAATCAAAATTGCGCGCCTCCATGCTTTTTCAGGCCGGAGAGTCGCGATTCATTATTAAGGAGACTTTGCCGGCCCGAGACCATTTTGCCGCCGCTGCTAAGATTTCCGGATTGGATCCCGTCTTAGCGGAGACCATCACCATGCGTCTAGGCGAAACTCAGGCTCTTACGGGGGAGCACACGAAAGCCGTCAAAACCTATCGAGAGTTCTTGAGGCGTTTCGGTCAAAGCAAGTGGTTGCGCAATGCTCAGTTTGGGCTTGGTTACGCCCTTGAGAATAGCGACAAGCACAAGGAAGCCATCGCAGAGTACGGCAAACTCTTTATTGATCAGAGAAAAGTGGACCTTTGGACGGTGCGCGGAAGGTTTCAAACCGGTGAATGTTATTTCAATATGCAGCAATACGAGCAAGCAGTCGCAGAATTCGTAAATATTGAGATCAATTTCAAGAAATATCCTAGTTGGCGGGCCAAGTCAGTGCTGGAAATGGGACGCGTTCTGCTTGCGCAAAAAAAACGTGAGGATGCCGTGCAGCGCTTCAAGGAGGTAATTACTCGCTATGGCGAGGAAAAGGCGGCGATCGTCGCACGCCAATACCTAGACCAGCTCCGTTCCGGCTAAACATACTTTTCAATCCAAACACCATGAAAATCAATAACAGCAATCCAATGTCACTTATAAGCGGGCGCAATGCCTTATCTATCGGGGCCTTTATCTTCCTTGCCTTCTCTTCATTTGCAATGGCCGCTGAGGTCGGGGCCGGAGCTGGTGACGAGAACGACACAATGTTCGCCTTGGTGAAGAAGGGCGGACCGGTCATGATACCTCTGGCGATAGCGTCAATCCTCGCTGTGGCTCTTGGTATCGAGCGTTTTATTTCCTTAAAGAAAGAACGCGTATTGCCTGAAGGTTTTCTCAGCGGTTTCGGCGATGCATGGAACAGCGACCCCAGCGGCAAGTCGGCCGAAGACTTTTGCGACGAATCGGGAGGTGCCGCAGGTCATGTTTTCAAGGCCGGAGTTCAGTGGCGGAACGAGGGCCATGAGGCCATCGGCAAAGCGATCGAAGACGCCGGAAGTCGTGAGGCCGAAAAAATTAAGCGAAGCGTGCGACCTCTCTCGGTTATTGCCGGGGTTTGTCCCCTTCTTGGCTTGCTTGGCACTGTTTACGGCATGATTGACGCTTTTCAGAAAACCGCGTCCAGTGGTGGAGCGGCTAAGACCGCTGATTTGGCTAACGGCATTTATCAGGCTCTTGTCAGTACTGCAGCCGGTCTGACCATCGCCATCCCCGTTTTGTTGCTCTTTCAGTGGTTGTCCACTCGAGCGGATCGCGCGATCGATCATATAGACGAGGCGGGCACTGAATTTATCGTCACTCACGCTCTTGCTTCAGGTAAGGTGGCGGTCAAGAAAACGACGACGAGAAAACCAGCGGCCAAGGCAGCGGCGAAGAAACCTGCCGCCAAGAAATCGACCGAGTCCACTGCCGACGAGTCATGAACTGCCGGCGCAAAAGTTCTTCTTCGGAGGGGGAAATCATCAATATATCCAGCATGCTGGACGTGATGTTCATCCTAATCATTTTCTTCCTCGTCACCACTACTTTCAAGGAAGAGGAAATCGATCACATGGTGAACTTGCCGGTCGATGCTCGAAATCAATCCTTGACCCAGTCGACGGGTAACTTGGCCAAGATCAATATTCGGAAAACCGGAGCTTACGTCCTCATGGGCAAACAGGTGACTGAAGAGCAAATCGAGGTTTGGATGGATGCAGAGGTAAAAAAGAAACCCGACCTGAAGGTGTTAATCCGTAGCGATCAGGATGCCAAACACCTCTATCTGGCAAACGTGATGTCGATTTGCAGGTCTGTTGGCGTACCCAAAGCTAATATTGCCGTAAAAACGGAAAAGTAAAACGATCTGAAATGCCTGAGACTAAAACAGACGGAGACAAAGCCGAGGAAGAGGCCAAGCCTTTCTTAGGTTTGACTCGCAGGCGACGTTACAAAATTTACGCTTGGGGGGCTCTTGCCATCGTGCTCGGAGCGGCTATCTGGAGTTTGTCTTACTTGGAACCTTGGCGTTGGCATAAGTACACCGATAGTATTGCGGTAGAAAAAGTAGCAAGAGACGTAGAGCCCGGTTACGTACTCTGGGACAAGGCGGAAGCTGTTCGCGAAGTTAATGCTTCGGGTGATTACATAGACCAAACGGCGATCTCGTCGGATGGTTCTCGCATGGTCTACGCCAGCGACGTCGACGGCAATAATTCGAACCTTTTCCTTCGTCTCTGGGACGGTAACAACTGGGGCGAATCCCGCCCGATGCGTGCCCTGAACAGTAAGTTTCACGAGACCTCGCCTGCTCTTAGCGGCGATGGCAACTTGCTTGCCTTTACCAGCGACCGACCGGGAGGGCAGGGCGGCAAAGATATCTGGATCTCGAAATGGGATGGTGTCGAATATGCATGGCCGTTGCCTCTTACCACTAGGGTGAATACTCCTTTCGATGAAATCGACCCGGCCATCACTCCGGATGGACTTACGGTATTCTTTGCCTCTAATCGTCCGCATCAAGCTGCGGACATTAGCGAAAAGGAAGCGGTCAAGGCGGCCGAAGTCGAGCAACTTGCCGACGTAGCGGACCGAAAGGTTGATTTTGACCTTTATTCGGCTGACGTCGCTGGGGACAAGTTGTCCGGACTGATCGTCGAACGTCAGCTCAGTATGCTCTACTCTCTACGTGAAGGCGCCCTAAAGGATTCCGAGGTGATGGCTAAACTGGGTGGTTCGAATGAAACCGAAACAGCTGTCGACAAGGCACTTGCCTACATTGTCTCCCAGCAGGAGGAAGACGGTCGATGGGATATCAAGAAGACCGGAGGTCAAGCAGGGCATGACGTTTCCGCGACCGCCTTCAGTCTTCTTGCCCTCTATGGACGAGGAGAACGTCATGACCAGCAATGCAAGTATCAAGACAATGTCAGGCGTGGTCTCGACTGGCTCAAGGCTCAGGAGACCGGTATCGGAGACATGCGCGGTAAGGGCAATATGTACGATCATGGCATCGCAGCCCTCGCACTGGTCGAGGCTTATGGCGTAACGAAAGACCCGGATTTACGACCAATGGCGCAAGGCGTCATCGATTTCATCGTCGATTCCCAGCACGAGGAAGGCGGTTGGCGATACAAGCCGGGAGACCGAGGCGACTTGTCGGTTAGCGGCTGGATGGTCATGGCACTGGCCAGTGGAGACATGTCAGGTATCCCTATCCCGAAAAAAACCTGGGAAGGAGTGAGGGGGTTCCTTGAGATTGTCGGTGGCGGTAAGGACGGGGGGTCTTACGGCTACACCGATTCTCCAGGCAAGGGTAACTCCGGCAAGCATGCAATGAACGCGGTCGGCTTCTTCTGCGCCCAGCTCACCCGTTCCTCGGCGAACGCTGCTAAGGCCTTTGAATCGGCTCTTATACTCGATGGAGTCGGATTTAATCTGGCCGACATCTATTACGCTTACTACGGCACGCTGGCCGCCTACCAGCACCAGGGACCCGTATGGCGCAAATGGATCAAGAAAATGCAGGCGGAATACCTTAAGGCACAAGCCCCTGATGGATCTTGGCAGCTTAGCGGTCCGCATGCAGGCGCCATGGGCCAGGTGATCATGACCTCTTTGGTGACTCTCTGTCTCGAGGCTCATTACCGCTACACGCCTCTTTACGGGCTTGGTTTCGAGCCTGACCCCGCAGGGCCTAGCCTGGACGTGATTGAGGGAGATGCTTTACCGGCGACGCCGATTTTTCGCCATGCCAAGCACCTGCCGGTTCTCAGTTCTCCGAATAACGACAGCGCCCCGGTCATAACCGACCATGGCGATTTCCTATATTTCGCCTCGAATCGTGAGGAAGGGTTCGGCGGATCGGATATTTACCGTTCCAGACTTATTCAGAACATTCCCAAGCCACCTTCGAATCTCGGTGAGGAAATCAACGGCAAGTTCAACGAAAGCCATCCCGCCACCCGCATGGCCGGCTTTCATCTTTTATTTAACTCCGACCGAGCGGGCGACGACTTCGGACTTTACCACGCAAAAAGCAAGCGAGTGCTTCGTCGCTACAATTATTCAACTATGCCTACCTCGGCATGGTTCGGTCGCAATGCGGGCTGGTTGATTGCTTTCGTGCTGTCCGGCGTTCTTCTTTTTTATCTGTCACGACGCGCCTTCAGGAAACCCTTGTCCCCAAAGGATGAACCCGAGGCAGTCGCCTAGCCAACTGCAGGTTGATAATTTAATTTCAATGGACTCCACCAAACAGGAACCACTTAGCAGCAAGCGCCGCATCGGACGTATGCTTGCAGCACTGAGCGCACTGGTGGCCTTTGCCACGATATCTTGGTTCATCTGGGACAATTTGCGGCAAAACGTCTGGGTCTACTATACGGACGACGCAAACACTTCGGTCGGGGTGGATGAAGACAAAGCTCGCTTCGTTCTTTGGGAGGAGCCCGTGCAGAACGTTTTTACCGAAGAGGCGGATCCCTTGAATCCCGATGGGGTCGACGCGGTCAATCAAGAGGGCGACCGCTTGGAGGCCACCTTCTCCCCTAATGGTACCACCATGATTCTTGTACGTCGGGACAATAATGACACGGGGACGGATATGTATCTTTCTCAGTGGAACGGACGCGTCTGGTCTCGCCCCGAGGCAATCGTTGCCCTCAACAGTGATTCAAATGACCGTGGGCCCGCCTTTTCCCGTGACGGCGATTATCTCTATTTCTCCTCTGATCGTGACGGTGGAAAAGGAGGTTACGATCTTTACGTTGCTCCCAAAAATACTGAAGGCTGGGGTGCTCCCGAGGCTCTCGGGGAATCCGTGAATACATCGAATGACGAACTTGGACCTGCCCTCTCCGCCGATGGCGAGCGTCTGTTTTTCTCCTCTGACCGAAACGGAAGGGGTGACGATATTCTAGTTGCCCGAATAATCCGCCAGACCCCTGATATCGATCCTGACGAAGAACAGTCGCCCGCTGTACCGGGATTCTCTGCTGCGGAATCGGTAAGCCACCTTAATTCGAAAGCGGACGACATCCAAGCCGCTCTGAGCAAGCGAGGGGACCATATTTTTCTGGCTTCGGATCGTGAGCGGAATGATGAAGCCGGATTCGGTCTATACATCAGTCGTGTTGCGGGGGGCAAGGAATCCCCTCCTGAAAAGGTTGACCTGTATTTAAAGAAGGGGGATGCCACCGACCCGGCGGTGCGGATGGACGGTTTCGATCTGTTGTTCAGTTCGAATTTCGAGACAGAGTCGAATTCGGGCGAGATTAATCCAGATAGTTATCTTCTGTACCGTTCGACGACTCGTGAGGTATTCGAGTACACCGATCTCTCTCGCTGGGACCAGTTCATGGAGTTGCTCGGCAACATCATCTGGTGGGTACTGCTAGCTCTTGCCGCTCTTGCTGCTCTCATCTACCTTTTGGAGCACTGGAAAGACATCACGAATCTATATCACAAGTGTTTGGCGGGTTCCGTTGCTCTCCACTTGATCGTTCTCTTTCTCATGATGATCTGGTTGATCACGAAAGAGTTTTCGGCGGGGGGTGAACCGCAGTCGCCCGAAATAGCGATAAGCATAGATGCCTTGGCCCAAGAGGAACTCGCTCTTGAGAGCACCCCCGAGGAGGCTAAGGTTTCCGAAACTCCAATCGCCTTGATCACAGACCGTCTGGAAAGTGACTTCAAAATCCCTGTACTCGAAGCTCAGGAGTACACCAAGACGACTCCCATAGTCACCAGAACCAGCAAGACTTCTTTGGTGAGCGACGTCCGTCCGTCCAAGGCAAATACCGAATCAGCGGATGAACCGGTAACCAAACCGGATAAAATCTCTCCCCTGCTTACCTCATTGCCTGAAACTTTTATACCCGAGTTGGAAATCCTCGAACTAGAGGAGAGCGCTCCGGGGGAAATACAAAAGGCCGAGGAAAGAGCAAATCCTCTAGCCGACGTGTTTCGTCCGACCGAGGCCGTTCCGCAGGTCGAGACTAAGAAATCCGAAGAGAGCGCAGTAATTGCAAACACCGCATCCGAGAGCACTACGGAGGTCGAACAAATCGAACCCGGAGATGCCGCCGCAGAAACCACTGACACCGGAGGCGATGTTGTGGTTGCTCATAGTGGCCTTGAGGCTAAGGGGGACCTTCCGGACTTCGACGGTAAGGGTACCATTGCTTCCATGAGTCTTAATCTTCCGGGGACTGATCCTGAGACCGATCCTTTGCTCCCCGGCCAATTGCAGACCCCCAAGGATACTCTGGACCCGACGGCCCTTACCAATTTGCTTCGGAAGCAGCGCGACAAACCTTCACTCGAAGTCATTGAGCAACTCGGTGGTTCGGACGCCACCGAGCGTGCCATCGGTCTTGCGCTTCTGTGGCTTTCTCGGAATCAGGAGCCCGATGGGCGTTGGGATACGAAAAAGCATGGAGGCAAAGGAGATTACGACACGGCCAGCGCCGGTTTTGCCTTGCTCTGTTACTATGGTTGGGGGGTCAGTCACAAAACGCCGGGCAAATTTCAAGGTACAGTTCAGAAAGCGCTCAAATGGCTCATTGCCCAGCAGAAGGAGAACGGCGACCTGCGGGGAGGTGGTCGCATGTATTGCCATGGTATTGCCGCCATCGCTCTCTGTGAAGCCTATGGGCTCAGTAAGGATCCTGCCTTAAAAGAACCTGCGGAGAAAGCAATCGAACTGATCATCGCCGCTCAAGATCCAGCCAAGGGTGGTTGGCGCTACAATCCAAGTCCCAGTGGTGCCGATACATCGGTCACGGGCTGGCAATATATGGCTCTGCACAGCGCCCGTATGGCGGGGATTGAAGTGGAGGAAAGTGTCTTTGAGAATGCTCGTCGATGGTTCGACCACGCCGGGGGGGGGAGACATGGTGGCATTTACGGTTATACTGGTCCCGAGAAAAACAAGCCGGCGATGGTGGCGACGGGAATGTTTTGCCGCCAACTGGACCTCGTTCCACCGACTGACCCGCGGATGCCGGAAAGTGCCCAAGTCCTCAAAATGCGTAAAATCAACGTGAAATCTCCCGACTACTATTACCTCTATTATGGTACGCTCGCTCTCTACCAGCACCAAGGTCCGATCTGGGCGGACTGGAACGAGCGACTCAAGGAAACCCTTCCTCTTCTGCAGAAAAAGAATGGAGCAGAGGCCGGGAGCTGGGACGTCGGTTCCGCTCACGCAGTGCCGGGTGGTCGCGTGGTTTCCACTACCTTGGCTACCTTGAGCCTGGAAGTTTACTATAGGCTTTTACCTATGTACGGTTTTCGCAACAAGGACGCAGCTCCACCTCCGCTCAAAACCAAGGGTAACTGACACTCCATAGGGTTCGCTGGTTCCAATCCCGTTTTTTTTACTTTGAGGCGTTCCAGTTGGGTGACTCCAGCCCCATCAGGTGTTTGCGGAAGAACTCGACCCTACGACGGTGTCCGTGGCGACCATCTCCACCATGGCCGGCACCGGGAATCATAATGAAGTCGAAGTCCTTGTTCGCCTTGATGAGGGCATCGACGAGCCTGTAGGTGGATTCCGGAGGTACGTTCTTATCGAGTTCGCCTACGATAAGAAGCAGTTTGCCCTTAAGTCTGTGGGCGTTGTCGATATTGGATGATTCGGCATAGTGAGGACCTACGGGATAACCCATCCATTGCTCGTTCCAAGATGCCTTGTCCATACGGTTGTCGTGGCAACCACAAGATGAAACTGCGACCTTGTAGAAATCCGGGTGGAAGAGTAGGGCGCCCGTCGAGCTTTGGCCTCCTGCTGATCCGCCGTAGATCCCAACACGAGAGACGTCGTACCATGGGTTGTTCTTGGCGAATGCCTTGTGCCAGAGAATTCGGTCTGGAAATCCTGCGTCCTTTAGGTTCTTCCAACATACGTCGTGAAAGGCCTTTGACCTGTTGGCCGTTCCCATGCCGTCCATCTTCACCACGACGAATCCCATGTCAGTCCAAGATGAGAAAGGTTTTCCAGCGCTGAACTGCTTTGGTGTGTATGAATCATGCGGACCTGCGTACATTGCCTCTAGAATTGGGTATTTCTTGTTCGGGTCGAAATTGGCAGGCCGGCAGACGATTCCCCAAATGTCGGTCTTGCCGTCGCGACCCTTCGCGGAAAATACCTCCGGCGGTTCCCATCCCTCGGTCTCGAGTTCGGATGTGTCGGCCTTTTCCAGTTCACAGACCAGTTTTCCGTCGGAGACTCGGCGCAGCTCATGGACATGTGCCATGTCAATTCGTGAATAGGTGTCGATTATGAATTTGCGGTCGGGCGAATAGGCGATCTTGTGCCAGCCATTTCCTTCGGTCAGAGACGTCAGTTCGGTTCCGTCGAAGTTCACCCTGTAGTAATGCATGAGGTAGGGGTCCTGATTCGAGTTCCGCCCGGAGGCACGGAACCAAACCTGCCTCTTTTCTTCGTCGATCCAATCGACGTAACGAACCACGAAGTTTCCCTTTGTTATCGGGTTGGTGATCTTGCCTTTTTGGACGTCGATGAGGTAGAGGTGACGCCATCCGCTTTTTTCCGAGAGGTAGATGATCTCTTTGGACTTTGTCAGCCAATTAACCAAAGGCACGCCGAGGTTTTTTGGGTGTTCAGTCCAGATGAAGGTCTCGCTTTTCTCGTCTATTAGGTCGCGGGTTTTTCCCGTGAAGGTATCTACTTCAATGAGTCTAAGTCTCTGGTGACCTCGGTCGACTTTGCGGTAGCGGGCATAGCGTCCATCAGGAGTCCAGCGCAAGTTGGGCCAACCAAAGTCTATTAAGCCAACCTGAGGTTTAAGATGGTGCTTCTTATTGTCTTGTCCGTCACTGATTTTGGCTTCTAGGTCAAACCAGTTCAGCTCATGCTTCGTGAACTTGTCCCCGGGTAGGGGATATTTGCGGGTGTGAAGCTTTGCGCGACCACCCGTCTTTGGCGAGGATTCTAAAAGGTGAACGTCGCCGACTTTGCCCGGTTGTACTCGAAATGAAATCAAGTTATTCGAATTCGATGACCAAAAGGGTCCTTGGTAGCTGTTGTCCGGTTTGCCATCCTTGCTCAACTGAATGTCCTCTTCGCCCTTGGTCGACTTTACGAAAACATTGTGATCCTTGATGAAAGCTTTCCACTTTCCGTCGGGCGAAACGTTGCGACTAGGTCGGTATTGCTTGGGCTTGGGCTTAGGTTTCCGCTCGTTTGGCTTGTTTGTCGAATACGAGGTTTTGGGAAAGGCTTCGGCTTCTATTTTCGTAAGCTTTTTCGTTTTTCGATTCCATTGGAAGTGAAGTCCTTTGATTCGGAAATATGCGAGGTTTTCGGAAGTGCCGAAATGTAGTTGATCCACCGACAAACTGCTCGCCTTAACCCCCTTGACGCCAGCCGCCAGAAGTGCTTTTGCAAGACGCTCATGGTCGAAGGCTTCTTCGCGGACACCTTTCCTCAGGTCGACCAACACGAATCTTCGAGTTCCTTTTGGAAGATCGTTGCGATACCAAAAGTGAGAACCGTCGCCTGACCACTGGGGACTGATGCGACTCTTGTAGACGTTTGCTGCGTGGGCTTTTTCGGTCAGGCACAAGTTGGTCGCGCATGCCAGTGTTGCCAAGGCAACGCAGTTATGCTGCTGAAATATTTTCCGGAAAGGATTCTTCATAACGTATCTTCACTGGTTTGGAAATGTTTGCAGAGGAGTCGAATTTTGTTCGTTCTTTCGGAGAAACCTCTATTACTTTTCTTCAAGTCGATACAGCATTTTATTCAACTCTAATTTTCATTAAATATGATTTATTCTCCATCTCATGCATCGTTGTTTGATAGCCTTGCTTGAATCATTAATATGAAAATAAACTTCTAAGGTGAAAACCCTACTGTGCATTACCATTGGGATTATGTCCCTACTGACGGCTAGGCTCGAGGCGGGTATCAAGCCTGTCATCACCGCACCGCGTGGCACGAGCGGTGGTTCCGTTCCCATACGCGTAACTTTTACTTACAAGGGCCTTCCGACTCCGGTGAAAGATTTTGCGGCCAACGACGTGACTGTGACCAACGGTTCCCTAAGTGATTTCTCCGGCTCGGGCCACACCTACAATTTCAAGGTTTCACCTACCGCAAAGGAATTTTCCGTTTCGGTCGGTGCCAATGCCGCCACGAATCGTTTCTCCATCCTTGGCGCAGGTGACGAGAAGGTTCCGTTCTACACATGGTCGCGGCAGATGGAAATTTCGTTTCCCGGTTACGGAGATGAACACGCGAAGCTTAAGGATTTTCCGGTGCTGGTAGTGTTTCGAGATGACCATGGGGTGAACTTTGCAGACTTTAATGCTTATGACGGAGTTCCTTGGGCGGATCTTCGTTTCACTGCCTCCGACAAGAAAACGGTTCTTCATTACGAAGTGGAGACTTGGAACGACGCTGATGGCATATCATGGGTGTGGGTGCAAGTGCCCGAACTGGACCATGATACGAAAATCTACGCGTTCTGGGGAAAAGCGGGAGAGGAGTCTCCGACCTACTCGACGAATGCTTCTACTTGGAGGAACGGGTACGTTGGCGTCTGGCACCTGAATGAAGGCGCCGCTCCGTTGGCTGATTCTTCGGGAAGCGCCAATCATGGTGAAAATATCGGCTCAGGCGTAAAATATGGTCAAGCAGGCAAGGTGGGCAAGGGAGTGAGAATGACGCAGTCGGGTGGAAACGGAGGGATAAAGGTGGCCGACAGCGCAACACTTGATTTCGGAAATGGCAATTTCACCATCGAGATGTGGGAGCGTAAGGAAGCTCGCTCATTGGGGTGGAAGAACGTCGGAGATTTCGGAAAGTGGCAGACCGGCGCCCAACTGGGAGAAAACGAGTGGAGCTTGGGTACTACTAAGACAGGCAACGACGACAAGCCCGGCTTCAGCGTTGAAATCGGCGAAATCAGCTACAGCGTCCATGCTTCCGATGATATTGCCATCAATGCTTGGAATCACTTTGCCGGTGTACGCCAAGGGAGCACCATTCGGCTTTACGTCAACGGGGTTGAGGTGGGAAGCGAGACCGATGTTTTCGGAGCCGTTAACAACATTGGACGCGATCTTCATTTCGGATACTTTCAATTCAAACCGAGCCTCAGTACCCACGCCACTTTGGATGAAATTCGAGTCTCTTCGTTGGCTCGTTCTGATGACTGGGTTTGGGCAACCCATCGGTCTTCGGCAGAAAATGACAAGTTCACGACTTATCGCCCGTCGACGTCGGATGGAGAAGAATCGGTGGCCTCCTTCAAGTCCTTTACCAAGCACTGGGCCTATGACGTTCCGAAACGGCCCAGCTTGCCCCAGGTCAAGGATGCGAACTGGTGCCGGCAATCGATCGATAATTTCGTTCTTGCCCAACTGGAACGTCGCAACCTTCGGCCAAATCCGCCCGCAACGCCAGCCGCATGGTTGCGTCGCGTTACTTTTGACCTCGTCGGTCTTCCTCCAACTCTCGATGAACTGGACGCTTTTCTGAAGGATTCCACGCCCAAGGCGAAAAGCAAGGTGGTCGACCGCCTGCTTGGTTCTCGCCACTTCGGCGAACGTTGGGCCAGGCACTGGCTCGACCTAGCGCGCTATGGTGATTCTACAGGTATTCATGAGGACGTCGTCCGTCCAAGCTGGGCATGGCGCGACTGGGTCGTGCAGGCCTTTAACGACGACATGCCCTTTGATCGTTTCACCATCGAGCAGCTCGCCGGCGACCTTTTGCCGGACGCCACCCTCCGGCAGCGGGTCGCCACCGGGTTTCATCGAGCCGCCCCCTTTAACACGGAATCCGGCACGCCCAAAGAGGCCCGTCGTACCTATCAAGTTCTCGACCGCGTGAACGTAACCGGGACAGTCTGGTTGGGAGCCACTCTCGAGTGCGCTCAGTGCCACGATCACAAGTACGATCCATTCACTCAGGAGGATTACTACCGACTATTCGCCTATTTTAACAATACCCCTGATGAAATGGGTAAGAGCATTGGAGCGGGACGAGCGGCCATGGCCGGCCCCACCGTGAAGGTCGGAGGCACTACCACCTTTGTCATGCAGGAAATGGCCAAACCTCGGAATACTCGCGTTTTCGAGCGTGGTAATTACGAGACTCCCGGTAAAAACGTGACCATCGGTCTGCCCCAATCTCTCCATCCCCCCAAAGGTGATCTTCCCTCCAATCGTCTTGGTCTTGCTCGGTGGTTGGTCGATCCCGGCAATCCGTTGACTGCCCGCGTCACCGTGAACCACTGGTGGTCTGAGTTGTTCGGTATGGGACTGGTGCGAACGGGCAGTGATTTCGGCACGCAGGGGGACACACCGACACACCCCGAACTGCTCGACTGGCTGGCGACCGATTTCATCGATCAAGGTTGGTCCATGAAGCGTATCTTGCGAACCATCGCGCTTTCCTCCACTTACGGGCAGTCCTCAAACGTCCGGCCCGAATCTCTTGAGGTAGACCCGGACAATCTTTGGCTGTCTCGCTCTCCCCGCCTGCGTCTATCGGCCGAGGCCATTCGCGACAACGCCCTTTCCGTTGCCGGTATCCTGTCTTCGGCGTTGGGTGGACCGCCCGCATACCCTCCACAACCGGAGGGCATCTGGTGGATACGAGACGCTAAATCTCCTGTCTACAAGACTTCCGTCGGCGAGGGCAGATATCGCCGTTCACTCTACACCATTTGGCGTCGCTCTTACCTGCATCCTAGCTTGGCGAACTTCGATGCTCCCGATCGGATCACCTGCGCAGTCCAGCGAGATCGTACCAACACGCCCCTGCAAGCCCTTACCCTACTCAACGACCCCATATACTTGGAAGCTGCCTTTGGGCTTGCCCGACGATTAGCGAGTGAACCTACCCTTGTCTCGACCGAGCAACGAATAATCCGAGGTTTTCGACTGACCACTTCCCGTATGCCCACGAATGAAGAAAGTGAACTTCTCCTGCGCTTGTTTCGGAGTCGACTTGATCGTTTCAATGCGGATTCCGATTCTGCTTACAAGTTAATCGAGTCGACAAGGGGAGGACTGGCGGCGGGCATATCCCCAATCGATTCTTCCGCCGCCGCCGAGTTGGCCGCTTGGTTTCACGTCGCCAACGTTTTACTCAATCTCGACGAGACCATTACCAAGGGATGAAGAAATACCTCGAACCGAAAGTGACCGCTACATCAAGCTTTTCACGGCGTGCCGCCCTTTCGGGCATGGGCATCGGCCTTGGCTCAATCGCCCTGAACGCCTTGTCCGCCCGCCGCGCAATAGGTTCACCCGCTTCATCGACGAATGTCCTAGCTCCAAAGCCCCCTCACTTTGCCCCACGAGCCAAGAACGTTATTCTTCTATTCGCGAGTGGAGGAGTCTCTCATCTGGAACTGTTCGACCCCAAGCCCGAACTGGTGAAGAACAACGGCAAGATGGTTCCCGACGACCTTATCAAGGGACAGCGTTTCTCTTTCATCAACCCCAAGTCCAAGCTTCTCGGTTCGCCATACAGTTTCAGCAAGCACGGTGAATGCGGCATGGAATTCGGAGAACTTCTTCCAAATCTGGCTCGACTTGCCGACCGGACGACTCTTGTGCGCAGCGTCCGCACCGACAACGTCAACCATACGCCCGCTCAAGTCATGATGGCCACGGGCGTGGAACGCCCGGGCAGACCTTCTATGGGGGCTTGGGTGACCTACGGTCTAGGGTCAATGAACGCTGACCTGCCCGCCTTCGTCGATATGTATAGCGGCAAGTCTCAGACCCGTTCGCCCTTGAAGCCCTCCGGTTTTCTCCCTTCCGTGCATCAGGCCGTTACCCTGCGGTCCGGTCCGGACCCCGTTTACTATCTTTCCGATCCGGATGGTATGAGACGCGATGACCGTGAAGTCACCATTCGGGCGATCAACGACCTCAATCGAAACCGACTCACCGAGGTGGGGGACCTGGAGATCGCCACTCGAATCGCACAGTATGAAATGGCTTTTCGGATGCAGCGGACCGTTCCCGAACTCGTAGACCTCTCAACCGAACCCGCCCATGTCTTAAAAGCCTACGGAGCCGAGCCCGGAAAGCCGTCCTTGGCCGGAAACTTGCTTATGTCTCGGCGAATGATCGAACGAGGCGTCCGATTTGTTCAGTTGCGCGACGGCGGGTGGGATCACCATAGTAAAATATTCAAGGAGCTACCCGAGAAGTGCGGTCAACTCGATCAGCCCTTGGCCGCTCTGGTCGAAGACCTCGACGAACGTGGCCTCCTTGACGAAACTCTAATCATCTGGGCTGGCGAATTTGGACGTACGCCCATGCTTCAGGGAAGTTCCAAGAAGGAATCCGCCGGACGCGATCATCACAAGGAAGCATTCACTGTTTGGATGGCGGGCGGCGGTCTCAAACCCGGCCTCACCTATGGTTCCACTGATGATCTCGGTTTCATGGTTAACGAAAACCCCGTTCACGTTCATGATCTGCATGCCACCATTTTGCATCTTCTGGGCCTTGATCATGAACGCCTGGTCTTTCCCCACGGCGGTCTTGATCACCGACTGACGGATGTCCACGGCAAGGTCGTTCAAGGCCTGTTGGCCTGACGAAGTTTTCCTCTTTTGCGAATTCTCGGGAAAAGTCGGTGAGGTTTTTGGTCGTTTCCCATCAACCGCCCGTTGACGTTTAGTCTCAGTTAATTACATTCGATTCGCCTTTTAACTTCACGAACTACAATGGAAATTATCTTCACTTTAATCATGCTGATACTGCTTCAGGCAGTATTGGGTTTCGATAACCTGCTTTATATCTCTCTTGAATCCAAGAGAGCGCCTGCAAAAGATCAGGCGAAAGTTCGCAAGTGGGGAATCGGCCTCGCCATAGTTCTCCGCATCGTTCTGCTTTTTGCTCTCCTTCAAGTTCTTTCGGTATTCGAAAGTCCATTTCCACGCTTGTTCTGGCCCGGAGTGATCGACGCCAAGCTCAACTTGCACGGGGTAATCGTTATGATCGGAGGCGTTTTCATCATATATACGGCTCTGCGGGAAATCTATCACATGCTCTCTCTTGAAAAGCTTGGCCATGACGCTGGCGCCGACGGAGCAGGTTCGACCAAGGCCATAGTCGTACGAATCGTAATTATGAACCTTGTCTTCTCCTTCGACTCCATTCTGAGCGCCATGGCCCTAACCGACAACTTTTGGGTTATGGCTTCGGCAATCATCGTCAGTGGAATCCTCATGATTTGGCTGGCGGACAGAGTCTCGGAATTTTTGGAAAAGAATCGTATGTACGAAGTCTTGGGCTTGTTCGTACTCTTCATCGTCGGAATTATGCTGGTAAGCGAAATCGGTGGGCATGGCGAAGGGGTTGAGACTTATCTCAAGCTTTTTGGACACGAGATTCAGCCTATGAGCAAGGCCACCTTCTACTTCGTTATCGCCATACTCGTTCTCATCGATCTCGTGCAGTCCCGCTACCAAAGAAATCTTCTCAAGATAAAAACGGCCGAAGTTGAAAAGGCAGGGCCGGCGACTTGAGGTTTTGATTACCTTTCCAAGTGCCTCTCGGAGAGGTTAATTCGGTTTGGTCGGTTTACGGGTGCGCGGTGGAAGGCGCGTGATTATCGAGTGCGGTGGATCCTCTTTGGGTACTGCCAAATTCTTGCGGTGCATGGCCAATTGCTTGTTCAGCCTTTTTTGCACCTTGGCCATGTCTGGTAGCCCGTAGACGCTCGTCATCTCACTAGGGTCGGACTTGAGATCGAACAGTTCCCACTGGTCGACGTCCTTTTCATAGAATCGGATCAACTTGTACCTTCCGTCGGCTACCCCGTAGTGGCGCCGTACGTAGTGATAACCGGGGTATTCGTAGTAGTGGTAATAAAAGCTCTTACGCCAATCCTTGGGTGTCTTACCCTTGAGTAGAGAAACCATGGAGCGACCATGGAGATCGTTGGGAGTCTCGATACCCGCCACTTCGCAAAAAGTTCCGGCGAAATCGATCGGAGATACGATGTCCCCGTTGCGGCTGCCCGGCTTGATCACCTCGGGCCAACGCACGATCATTGGTGTACGCAAGGATTCTTCGTACATCCAGCGCTTGTCGAACCAACCATGTTCGCCAAGATAGAAACCTTGGTCCGAGCAGTAAATCACTATGGTGTTTTTGTCCAAGCCCATCTCCTTAAGGTAGTCGAGCATGCGACCGACTCCGTCGTCAACCGAAGCAATGCAGCGTAGGTAATCCTTCACGTAACGCTGATACTTCCAGCGCACCAAGTCCTTGCCCGAAAGGTTGGCCTTGGCGAGAGCCTCGTTCTTGGGGTCGTAGGCGGCGTTCCAGAGTTTTCTCTGTTCAGAGGTAAGATTGCGGGGTGCGTCCATCTTCAAGTCTCCCCGATTCATGGTTTCCGCAATAGTCATGTCCTGCTGGTAGGCGGCCAGTGTGCGGCCTTTGTAATCGTCGAAGAGGGTGGGTGGTTCGGGCAGGGTTATGTCGTCGTATTTGTTTAGGTACTTGGGTCCGGGTTGCCAGTTGCGGTGCGGAGCCTTGTGCTGAAACATGAGCATGAAGGGTTTGTCCTTGTCTCTTTTGTTTTTCATCCAGTTCAGGGCGAGGTCGGTGATGATATCCGTGGTGTAACCCATGTGCTTGATGACCTCGTCGTGCTTGCCGTCCCCGTCCGCGTCTAGGCGCATGGGCGGGTTGTAATAGGGGCCTTGCCCGATCAAAACTTCCGAGTAGTCGTATCCCTGGGGGGACATATGCGTTCCAAGGTGCCATTTGCCGACGACTGCAGTGGTGTAGCCCGCCTTGCGCAGAAGCTTGGGGAAGGTCTGCTGGGTTCCATCGAACTTGTTCCCGTTCACGAGGAAACCATTGGCGTGGGAGTATTTGCCGGTCTGGATGGCGGCCCGCATCGGTCCGCATATCGAGTTGGTCACGTAGCACTGCTCGAAGAGCATGCCGTCACGGGCGAGCGAGTCGATGTTCGGGGTAGGGCAGTGTTCCTTGAGCCAGGAGTCGTACGCCCCGACGGCTTGGTAGGCGTGATCGTCGGTGAAAATGAACAGAATGTTCGGGCGTTTGGTTGCGCTCAGTGAAAAAGCGGTCGTGGCAAGGATTAGAAAAAGAAATTTCATCCCTCCGACCCTAGCGACTCAATTTCCTTGGTCAAGTGCGAGAAGAGTTTCCCTCCATCTTTAAAACAGTACCTTCTTTTCCTTGCGAAATCATACCCGTGCTTCTTTTGTCGAACCAAGTGCTGAAATTCCTACCTTTCCATTTATGAAGAAAACTTTTTTTCTCGTCCTTCTTGCTTTCGTGTTTTGTTTCCTCCAAGCAAAAGAGCCTGTTCCCAACGTGCTCTTCATCGCGGTGGATGACCTGAACGATTGGGTGAACTGCATGGGGGGAAGAAAAGGAGTTCACACCCCGAACCTCGACCGCTTGGCGGCCCGTGGCACCTTGTTCACCAACGCCCACTGCGCCGCTCCCGCATGCAACCCCTCGCGTGTGGCGGTCTTGTCCGGGGTGGCGCCTTCCTCCTCGGGAGTCTATAACAACGGACAGGACTGGCGGCGCAGTCCGCGCTTGGCCGATGCGGTCGCCCTCCCCGAACATTTCCGGGCCAACGGATACTGGGCAATCGGTGGCGGAAAGATCTTTCACGCTCTTTCCTGGATCAACGATAGCTACGGCAAACAACAAAACGAAGCCAAGCTTTGGGACGCCTACTGGCCATCGGCCACTGACCCCATGCCTGATCCGCAGTGGCCCAAGGCGACCGAAGCCAAACGTGCATCCAACGGATATCTTTATTCCAAGCCCCTCGCCGTGGGCAAGGACAAGAAGGGCAGACCCCCGGCTTTCTTCGATTGGGGAGCGGACTATCAGGCCGAGTCGGGCACAGCCGATCACAAGGTGGTCGATTGGGCTAAAGGTGAATTAACGAAGAAACGCAAGCAACCTTTCTTTCTCGCAGTGGGCATATTCCGTCCCCACATTCCTTGGTACGCCCCAGCCAAGTACTTCGACCTCTATCCCGAGAAAGAGGTCTTTTTGCCCAAGATAAAAAAAAGCGACCTCAACGACGTACCACCTCGCGGACATGCGGGCATACGAAAGCAGTGGCACAAGTGGATGGTCGAAAACGACGAGTGGGGTGGAGCCGTACGCGGATACCTCGCCTCCATCAGTTATGCGGATGCCCAAGTAGGCAGACTTCTCGATGCCCTTGACCAGAGCCCACACGCCAAGAACACAATCATTACCCTTTGGTCCGATCACGGAATGCACATTGGCGAAAAGCAACAGTGGGAAAAATTCACTCTCTTTGAGGAATCCACTCGGGTTCCTTTTCTCATCGTCGCCCCTGACGTTACCAAGGCCGGAACCGTCTGCGACCGCCCGGTCAGCTTGCTGGACCTCTATCCCACCCTCAATGAGCTTTGCAAACTACCCAAACGGGATGACTTGGATGGCGTGAGCCTCGTCTCGCTCCTTCGCGAACCCAAGGCAAAATGGGACCGCCCTGCCATTACCACCTGGGGGAAAGGCAACCACTCAGCCCGTGGGCAGCGCTACCGTTACATCCTCCACCCCAACGGCGCGGAACAAGTCTACGACCACAAGACGGATCCGGACGAATTTACCAACTTGGCCGCCAAGCCCGAATTGGATCCGGTCAAAAAACGGCTCGCCAAATGGTTTCCCAAAACCAACGCCAAGCCCGTTTCCAACAAATAGAAAATCCCGATGCTCCCGAGGATTCACATCGGAGCGAATGCCTAATCGACCCTAGATCCTCTTCAGGTCGCGGAGGAATTCGCGGTTCTCGTCCGCTTTTCCCTTCACTTGCCGGGCAACTTCGTCGACTTCCTTATATGCGTTCCAGTCGAGCGTGAGGACGCGCGTATAATGGTCCATTTCCTCAATGAATTTCTCGTATCCATGATGGAGTTTTTCCATGTAGTCGAGCGTGATCCCGCCCTCCGCATCCCGTCCGCGCTCTTGGATCCTTTGCATGGAGACTTCCGGGGTGACCCGTAAATAGATCAGGACGTCGGGGTAGACGAGGAAACGCTTCATGACGTTGAAGTGACCGGCGTAGGTCTCGTAGTCGCGCTTGTCGATGAAGCCCCCCTCGTGAAGCATACGGGCGAAAATAGTATCTTCGTAGATGGTCCGATCCTGAACGGCTCCCTTTTCCTTGTTCCACACGATGCGCTGGTGTTGTTCGAACCTGCGGAAGAGAAGGTGGAGCTGCATCATGGCTCCCCATCGGTTCATGTCTTCATAGAAGTCGGCCAGGTAGGGGTTGTCCTCCACGGGCTCTTTGAAGGCCTCGTAGTCTAGGCGCTCCGCGAGTTGTTGGCAAAGGGTGCTCTTTCCGGCCCCGATGATTCCTGCAATTCCGATGAACATGATTGCATCGACTCTACCGCTCGGACGAACTCGGTCAAGCTTGGGGTGGGGGAGCCATTCGCTTATTTCGGAATGGTGATCTTCACCGCCCAGCGTTTATCCCATTGATGAGTCTTCCAATTGTCCTTGGATGCATAGGTGAGCACGATCATTTGATCATCGGCGTCGCCAGCCCTGTCGATCACTTCGAGGTAAAGAAACCCGTGGCGAAGCCCGACCCCTTCGGTCGGATTCCTTGGGTTCGTCTTCGCAGCTCCCGCATCATCGGGGTTGAATACCCAAACTCCTTCCTTGAGGTTTCGGTTGAATTCTTTTCCATTCCATCTGGTTCGGCTGGGTGGAGACCCATGGGTGTGGCCGTGGAAGAGAGCAACGACGTTGTATCGTTCGATCAGCGCCCAAAAGGCGACCAAGTCTTCCTCGGGCCAGTCGAAATGCGGACCGAACGGATGGAGGTGAAAGGACAGGACGATCGGTCTGCCCGAGGAACCGATTGTTTCCTCTAAATCTTTCTCGAGGAACTCCAGGCTCGAGCGGGGAGCGTAATGATGATCCTTTCTGCGCTTGTCGCCCGCACCTGCGAACATACCGAGGTTCACCAAATGCAGAGGGCCCCAATCCCAGGAGTAGTGCAGGCCGTTTTCGGAAATCATAGCCAGGTTGGGTCGTTTCTTGTTCCTCGCGATGATGTCATCGATGATAAAGGTATCACCTTGTGGGCCGTCATGGTTGCCATGGAGTTCGTAGACCGGGTAGGGGAGTCGACCGTCCTTGCCTGTCAATCCAAAGTCCGCCTTGTAGCGCTTCCATTCGAAACGTTGCATGGCTGGGTAAGGCCCGCCGTTTTTATCGGCGCTGTCGATAAGGTCGCCAGTAACGATCATCCCGAGCAGATTGGTCGATACCTTCCCCCCGCCTAGAGCAGCGGGGATCTCCTTGCCGGCCAAGGAACCGGCCAGGCGAATGAATCGTTCCATGGCTTCTTCCGAGAACGGATCGAGAGCTTTTGGGGTAGCCGATTTCTCGGCATGGTATTGCGGATCTCCGCAAACGATGAAGGCGTACCGTTTTTCCTCGGCGAGGGACAGGCTTCCGAAAAACAAGAAAAGACAGAGACTGGGTATCGGAAAAAGTTTCATGAATCGGAAACTTTTCCCCTTATGTTCCGCAAAAGGTTTGCAGTACCTTTTCTTCCGGTTTCGGAGGGGGTTGGTAGGGCTTGAGGTGCTCTCCGTCTTCGTATGGTTTCTCGAGGGCCTTCAAAAGCTCTTGGAAGGGCTTTAGGTCACCTTCCTCTCCGGCTTGCAGGGTTTCCTCGACCTTGTGGTTGCGGGGAATGACGGCTGGGTTGACGGACCGCATGAGGGCGAGGGATGACTCCAAGTCTTGTACTTCGTCCCTGAGTCGCTCCTGCCAGCGGGTGTGCCAAGCTTGGAAGTTTTCGGTGCTGTACAGTTCACCTGCCGGATGATCTCCCTTGCTCAAGTCACGGAAGGTATTGGTGAAGTCGGTTGAATTCTCATCCATCCAATCGAGCAACTCGGTGATCAGCTTTTCATCATCCTCGCTTACCTCGGCGAACCCGAGCTTAGTTCCCATCATGGAGAGCCATTTGGCTTTGTAAACCTGCTCGAATCCGTTGAGGGAGTCCTCGGCCATGGCAATGGCCTCTTGGCTTTCTTCGTGGATCAACGGGAGCAGGCTTTCGGCTAGGCGAGCGAGATTCCATTGGGCGATGTACGGCTGATTTACATAAGCGTAGCGCCCCTTGTGATCGATCGAGCTGAAGACCGTATCGGGGGCGAAGGCGTCCATGAAGGCACAGGGACCGTAATCGATCGTTTCTCCGGATAGGGCCATGTTGTCGGTGTTCATGACACCGTGGATAAAGCCCACTCTCATCCAATGGGTAATTAGATCGGCCTGTTGCTCGACGGTCGCTTCGAGCAGGGCTAGGGCTTGGTTTTCCTTTTCCTTGATCTCGGGAAAGTGCCGTTCGATGAGGTAGTCGAGAAGGGATTGGGTGATTGCCTTGTCTTCATGCATGGATGCAAATTCAAAGGTTCCCACCCGTAGGTGCGAGCCGGCGATACGAGTCAGAATTGCTCCGGGCAATTCGTTTTCCCTATGCACTGTTTCCCCTGTAGCGACGACGGCAAGACTACGTGTGGTGGGAATCCCGAGTGCATGCATGGCTTCACTTATGACGTATTCCCGAAGCATCGGCCCCAAGGCGGCCCGCCCGTCTCCTCCTCGAGAATAGGGAGTTCTTCCCGAACCCTTGAACTGAAGATCGAGGCGTTGACCGGATGGGGTGAGGTGTTCACCTAGCAAAAGAGCCCGTCCGTCCCCAAGCATCGTGAAATTTCCGAATTGATGGCCCGCATAAGCTTGGGCCAGGGGGGCGGTTCCGTCGGGGACGAAGTTTCCGGAAAGGAGCTTGGTTCGTTCTTCCCCGCTCATGCCTGAGAGGTCGAGACCGATCACGTCAGCTAGCTTTTCATTGAAGATCAAGAGCTCCGGTTGGCTGACCGGAGACGGTGAAAGTTTTGAGAAAAAGACCCCAGGCAGTTCCGCGTAGGTACTTTCCAATTGGAAACCGGATTTAGTCATTCCGTTTTAAAATGAACCGCCCGAGGGTGTTCAGTTTAATTTTAGGTATTCCACCACGTCGCGTAACTGCTGGGCATCGAGTCCCAAGCGACTGGCCGGAGCCATAAACGAGTTCTTCACTTGTTTGCGCGAATGGATGTCCGCTTTCGCGATTACGAGGTCCTCTCCTCCGAAAACGCGAATGACCACCGGATCGCCTTCGGCTTGCATGAAACCTTGGATTTTCTTGTCTCCTTTGACGATGAGTTCCGTACCTTCGAAACCGTGTGAAAGTTCGGCCGATGGATCGAGAATCGAATTGAGAATGATTTCGCGCGTTTGCCCGCTTCCCCATCCGGCCAACGCCGGTCCGAACTCTACGCCGGAGGATCCGATCTTGTGGCAAACGTAGCACCGTCCGATCAAGGCCTTGCCTTTCTTTGCATCTCCCTTGAGCGAAAGGATTTCAGGGGCCTTGGGCAATTTGACCTCGGGTCCGAATTCAAGAGGCGCGAGCCTGTCGACGTAAACGGTCGGTCCGGCCGGTTTACCCGAGAGTTGATCCTTTGCCTTGTAGGGGTTCCAAATTCCTTGGTCGCGCTTGTCGATGAATATGGAAGCGAGCTTGGCCGTTTCTCCTTCCGTTCCTTTTGCTATTTCCACCATTGCGGTGGCTGCCTGAGGGGCTTCGATCAAGCTGATGGCAAAGAGCATGGATCGCCTGAACGCATCATCGTTTTCCTTGTCCATTGCCCAACTCTTTAGCTCGTTCACCGCACTGACCGGGTGCAACCTCCAGACTAGTCCGGCATATTCTGGATTGAATTTCTTGCTCGAGCGCTTGTTTCGCAAGGCGGCGTAGACCTTTTCCTCCTTGTCGGTACAGCCTATTCCAAAAGCTTCCACATAATAGCGGTCCTTCCCATCATACCCATCGGCAATCTGGAGAAGCAGGTCACGGGATTTTTCGAAAGGAACATAACGGAGGGCCAAGGCCACTTCCCTGCGAACCAAGGGTGATGAGTCGCCGGCCAGTTTCGCCGCATGTTCCAGAGCCCGATGGTTCTCATGCCTAAGGGCCCGGAATGCGCAAATACGTACTTGGGGATCCTTGTGCTTGAGGCGGGCCTCGACTACGGACAGTCCTTCCGGACCGAGTTTTGCCAGTAACCAGGTTGCCCGGGCTTGGATGAAACGATTCGGGTCATCGAGCAATTTCTTGACCGCGGGAATTGATTTTGCACCTGCTGCCTCTAGAGGTGCCCGTCCGAGTTCGCGCACATTAGGGGATGGATTGCGAAGAGCCTTGATTTGTCCGCTGGTGGAGGAAAGGTCGAACTTAGGGACTGAAAGTTTGGCTCCCTTGGGCGCGATCCGGTAAATCGCGCCGGTCTGACCGACGTCTCGGGTGCTGTGTCCGCCCACTCGTGCATCGAACCAGTCGGCGACGTAAACGGCGCCGTCCGGGCCTACCGTGACGTCGCTTGGACGGAAGAGGGTGATGTAACCGATTTGGCCGCCGGCATTCCTGAAGTCGGCACCTGCAAAATTTTTCTTCGGGTTGCTGGTGATGAAAATATCGCGCTCGGGCAGGGTGATGCCCGCGCCCTCGAGTTTCGGATGATATCCAAATAAAGTATTACGCGCGGGTTCGCAACTGATGACGTATCCCCCGAACCTGTCTTCCATAATCCCGTTTTCGTAAAAGGCGATTCCTGTGGGCGAACCTCCGCCGTAAACGTCACCGGCCGGTACCGTTCCGGGATCTTCCTGTCTCCACTCGCCCACTTGTGTTGTTTGTCCGGGCATGATGTCGGCCCTCCAATTGCGCTTTCCGTTGCGAGAGGCGAATCCCATGTTTCCATATTCCATCAACCAGGCCGTGCGGCTGGCCGGGGGATCATCGTTGTCGTTCTGGAAAACGTCCCCGAAAGAACTTACCGCCTGTTCGTACGAATTGCGGAAATTGTGCCCGATCGGACGCAAGCCGGTTCCGTCGGGGTTTACGCGAAGAGCGACTCCGCCGACATATACTTGTCCGTCCCCGCTTGGCAATCCCGATACGTTTCTCGACGAGTAAAAACTGCCTGCGTTCAGTTGCCAGCCTTCCTTGTCGGTGACTTTCGAGCCTTTGTTCCCATGGTTGAAATAGTACTGTCCATTCGGACCGACCGTTACCGAGTGCAGGCTATGGTCGTGGTTGTTTCCGTCGAATCCGGTCAGCAAAACCTCGCGCTTGTCTACACCCTCTTCGAATACTGCGTTCCGGTTGACGTCGGTGTACACGATCAAGTCGGGCGGTTGGGAAACGATGATACGGTTGTCGACTACGGCCACGCCGAGGGGTGAGATGAAACTCTTTTCCTGTACGAAGACATGGGAACTATCTGCTACTCCGTCACCGTCCTTGTCCTCGACCACTACGATCCGGTCGCCGGCGGCTTCGGTTCTTCTTCCTCTGTAATTTCGTCCTTCCGCCACCCAAATACGCCCCTTGTAGTCGATGTCCATGTTCGTCGGGTTGTAAAAGAGGGGAGACTTTGCCCAAAGCGTGACCTCCAGCCCTTCTTCGGCCATGACTAATTGATCCGGCGGGTAATGATCGATGCTGGGGGCAAGCCCACGATCCTTGGCCGCGGCCTTGGAGATGCTTCCGAGATGCGCGGGCTTGTCGAATACCAAAAATTGCACGCTGGTCTTGGTGCCTCCCTGTTGCTTGCTTCCACCCTCGTCCAATCCTCCTCGTGCTAGAAACTTTTCAAATTTGTGTCCGTTGGGGAGTTGGTAGTGAATCACGCTGTTGGCATGGGCGCCAATACCGTAGGCAACCGGCTTGCCGTTTATTTTCAAGGGTTTACCTTCGCAGTTCTTGTTGATCTTGACTCCTCCCCAACCCGTGCTTGCGGACTTCCACTTGAGCTCAGTTAATTTGGTCTCTTTGCCGTTTGAATCGACCAGACGAGGTTCCACCCAAGCCGCCCAGTCGCAGGAGTGTCCGTCCCCACCATCGGCCATGACCAGATATAGATCCTTTGCCCCTTTTACGTTTGCCTTGATTTCACCGGCGTGTCCCTTGGTCTTGGTGGTGATGACTTTAGTTGCAAAGAGAGCGTCCTTGGCGACGAGCGGTTTAGTCTTTGGGCCGGCTGATGCGCTATTTTTGCCCCCGAGCCTGCTCGTTGGGTTGGGGAGTGATTTCACTCCACCTTTGGGAACCTCTAGCTTGGCTGTCCAGACGATTGCGTTGAGTACGCAGGTGCGAAAATCATCTTGATCCCAAGATTTGTGATGATGGGCGCCTGTCGTTCCGAATCCCCGTTGCCCGTTCTCTCTCTCCGATGCCCAAGCAACGTGCTGCTTTTCCTTCCGTTCAAGAACCGCCTTCCTTACCGCCGGGTTATTGCTGTGTGGGCCGTCTCCGCGCTTAAGTGTGTCCGCAGGGGGTAAGGCGCTGAGGATAGGGGTGACTCCCTTCATTCCATCGCGAAAACGCATGTGGTAGTACCATTCGTCCTTCAAGGTGAATGGCTTTACCCCATTGGCGACAGGATGCTTGGGCATGGACTTGAACTCGGCCGTCCAGTGAGGGTTGACCGACCAGAAGGTCTCGAAGTATCCACCGATCCACTTGACGAACATGTTACCCGGGGCGCCCTTGGGAACTTCCACCGCGTAGTGCACACAGACCAAGCCCACTCCCTTATCGGCTAAGGCGTCGAATTCCTTGAGGTGCTTGTTGATCGGGTGCCTCCCTCCGCCGTCCGAGAGAACGACTACGGTGGCGGCTCCCTTAAATATCGAAGGATCTTTCGGCCATCCTCCCTTGTAAATGGCCGTTTCTATGGCAAGTCCGGATTCCTTGGTCAGGGCATTGGACAGAAGATCCACTCCGTCTCCCCAGTTGTGGGCGCTTGAGCCGTGGCTGTCGCGACCGGAGATCAAGACTACCTTGGTCTTGGCCCAGCCGAAGGCGGGCATTAGCATAAGAAGAGTTAGGGCGAATTTAAGGGAGAATTTAAACATATTGTTTTTAACTGCGTTTTACTTGTCAGGACATCGGCACATCTTAAATCGTATTGAAGGAGTTCGATCAGACAAGCCGAATAGCCTTGCCGTACGAGAATATCACACGACGGTCTTTTGTCGGATTCCTGCAGAGGAATAGCCCGAATAAACCCGAAGTAGGTTAAATCACTTGTCCAAATCCTTCCCGTACTCTAAAAGACTTTCCCTCCAATCGCTCATCAAATATGTCACCATCGACCATCATCTACACCAAGACAGACGAGGCTCCTGCTCTCGCCACCTATTCCTTTTTGCCCGTCGTTCAGGCCTTTTCCAAGACCGCCGGGGTAAACGTAGAGACGCGAGACATTTCCCTCGCAGGTCGCATCCTCGCCAACTTTCCCGAAAATCTGACCGAGGACCAAAGGGTGGGGGACGCCCTTGCGGAGCTGGGCGAATTGGCGAAGACGCCCCAAGCGAACATCATAAAGCTTCCCAATATTTCCGCTTCGGTTCCTCAAATGAAGGCGGCCATTGCCGAATTGCAGGTGGCTGGTTACGGCGTCCCTAATTACGAGGACGCCGAGCATCGCTACGCCAAGATCAAAGGTTCCGCGGTAAACCCTGTCCTTCGAGAAGGAAATTCCGACCGCCGAGCGCCTAAGGCCGTTAAAAATTACGCCAAGGCCAATCCCCATTCCATGGGAGCATGGTCGGGCGATTCGAAGACTCATGTCTCTTCCATGTCTTCCGGAGACTTTCGTTCCAACGAGAAGTCGGTGACGGTCGAGAATCCCACCGAGGCCAAGATCGTCTTCGCCTCGGCGGACGGAACCGAGACCGTGCTCAAGGAATCCGTACCTCTACAGCCGGGCGAAATCTTAGACGCCACTTTCATGAGTAGGAAAACTCTCGTTTCCTTTTTACAGGAACAGGTGGCCGAAGCCAAGGAGCAGGGAGTTCTCTTTTCCCTTCACATGAAGGCGACAATGATGAAGGTGTCCGATCCCATCATCTTCGGCTACGGCGTGGAGGCGTTCTTTCGTGCGGTTTTCGACAGGCACGCCGACAAGATAGCCTCGCTCGGAGTGAACGTCAGAAACGGTTTCGGCGACCTTTTGGCCAAGGTGGAGTCTCTCCCGGAAGACGAAAAGGCGGAGATCGAGGCTACCATTCGCGAGTGCTACGAAAACGGCCCCGACTTAGCCATGGTCGATTCCGACAACGGAATCACCAACCTGCACGTCCCTTCCGACGTCATCATCGACGCATCCATGCCCGCAATGATTCGCACTTCCGGCCAAATGTGGAACGCCGAGGGTAACCCGCAGGACGTCAAGACCGTAATTCCGGACAGCTCTTACGCCGGTGTCTATGCCGCCACCATAGACTTCTGCAAGGAACACGGCGCTTTCGATCCGACTACCATGGGTTCCGTTCCCAACGTTGGGCTCATGGCGCAAAAAGCGGAAGAATACGGTTCGCACGACAAAACCTTTGAAATTTCCTCCGACGGCTTCGTCCGTGTCCTCGATTCGAACGGAAACGTCCTCGTCGAGCATGCCGTCGAGGCGGGCGACGTCTGGCGGGCTTGCCAGGCAAAGGACGCCCCCATTCGAAACTGGGTCGAGCTTGCGGTCTCTCGGGCTCGGGCCACCGGAGCTCCCACCGTTTTCTGGCTGGATGAAAACCGGGCTCACGACGGCGAACTCATCAAGAAAGTCAACCGCTACCTAGGTGATCACGATACCGAGGGGCTCGACCTGCGGATTCTCTCTCCCGCCGAAGCCACAAAGTTCACCCTCGCTCGCTCCAAGGCGGGAGAAGATACCATTTCGGTGACCGGAAACGTTCTTCGGGACTACCTGACCGACCTTTTTCCCATTCTGGAAGTGGGGACCTCCGCCAAGATGCTCTCCATCGTCCCCTTGATGAACGGCGGTGGTCTCTTCGAAACCGGGGCAGGAGGGTCCGCCCCCAAGCACGTCCAGCAGATGGAAAAGGAAAACCACCTCCGTTGGGATTCCCTCGGGGAATTTCTAGCTTTGGCCGTTTCCTTCGAACACCTCGCTGGGACGAACGACAACCCTAAGGCCGCCGTTCTCGGCCGAACCTTGGACGACGCCACGGATCTCTTCCTGCGCAACGACAAATCCCCCTCTCGAAAGGTATACGAACTCGATAATCGTGGAAGCCACTTCTACCTGACCCTCTACTGGGCGCAGGCTCTCGCCGAACAGTCCGACGACTCCGATCTCCAAGCCGCCTTCGCTCCCGTCGCCGCCGATCTCGCATCCGGCGAGGAATCCATCGTTCGCGAAATGATCGAAGTTCAAGGCCCGCCCGCCGACTTGGGAGGCTACTACCTCGTCGACGAAGAAAAGACCTCTGCCCTCATGCGCCCCAGCGCGACCTTCAACGAAATCATCGGAAAGCTTCTTAGTTAGGAATCGCCCCGCGAAGAGTAGCCTGTGGACTCCCGCTGGGCTTGGCTTGACTCAGCTGGCCCTTGTTAAAGGTTTCCGTTTTATTTGTGGAATAATCTTCAGCGTTTTTTTCGGATTGTCGGTCTATGCGGCGACGAAAGACGCGGGTTGGGGTTGTTTGAGCTTTTGGGTTCTCCCTTTTGGGTACATTCTGATGAGCATTTGGACGAGCGATAAAGTTTCCTTCCTGATCAAGGGAATGCTTTCTCATGCGTTACGTCTTGGGAGGATTCGTTATGGTGAACGTGCATTGGCTTGCCGGTTCGCTTATCGTTTTTTTTGCGTCTGCCGTTATCTTGTGGGTTTCTGAGGTGATCTGATAACGGGTCCTCAATGCCTTAGGGTGTCGCGTTTACGCTTCCAAGTTCCAGCCCAGCGATTTATTGGTCTTCCTCATGGATGATCTCCACATCTCCTGGTCTCAGCTAGGTTGTGAATGTTGTCACTAGGCACATCTTTCGAAATATGACAAAAGGTGTTTATTGGTTGCGCAATGATTTGCGAATAAGCGAAAACCTTGCACTCGCTCGTGCAATTTCCGAATGCGACGAAGTCTTGCTCGTAAAGGTTTTTGACGATCGTACTTGGGATCCTTCGCGCATGAGTTCGATCCGAGCAAACTTCGCTTTGCAGTCTCTGTATGCTCTTCACGGTAAAGTCAATGACTTGGGAGGCGTCATCGACTTTATTCATGGAAGGGCTTCCGAAGAGATTCCCAAAATCATGAAGAGCTGGGGCGCCGAGCGCTGTTATGCTCAGCGAGAAGATGCTTGGGATGAGGTCGTCGAGGAGCGAGAAATAGGACAGAAAGTGGAGCTTGTCCTAAGCGAGGGTAAGGGCTTGTTTTCAGAGGAGGATTTACCTTTTGACTTAGTCGACTTGCCAATGGTTTTTAGTTCCTTTCGGTCCAAGGTCGAGAAAGGCCTGAGTGTTCGACCCATTTTGAAAGCTCCTCGGAGAATAAATTGCTCGTGGACTGCTCGGGGCGAGTTTCCCGACCTTGCCAGTTTAGCTCATCAGCAACCACAGTTTGATTCACGTGCGGCGATGAATTTCTTGGGAGGTGAAGATCGTGCCCGGGATTGGATGAAAGAATGGATTTGGAACCGTGATTGCCTGAAGACTTACAAAGATACTCGAAACGGTTTGTTGGGTCCGGATTATTCGTCCAAGTTTTCCCCTTGGCTCGCTAACGGTTGCTTGTCTGCAGTCGAGGTCTATTGGGAAATCAAGAGTTATGAAAGCAAAAGAGTAGCGAATGAAAGTACTTATTGGCTGCTCTTCGAATTGCTTTGGCGAGAATTCTTTCGTTTCGTCGCCCGTCGCCATGGTCCGAAAATCTTTTGCCGGGAAGGAATCAAGCAAGATGGTTTATCAAAGTTGAAAGAGAACCTCGACATGCTGGATAATTGGAAGTCCGGTCGCACACAGGATGATTTCGTAAATGCCAACATGCTGGAGTTGAACCGGACGGGATGGATGAGCAACAGGGGACGGCAAATTGTCGCTTCCTATTTAATCCACGACTTGGGGCAAGACTGGCTTGCTGGTGCGAGATATTTTGAGAGTCAACTCATCGACTACGACCCCTGTAGTAATTATGGTAACTGGATGTACCTTGGAGGAGTGGGGAATGATTCCCGTTCCTCACGAGTTTTCAACCCAGTCAAGCAAGCAGAGTTTTATGACCACCAAGGGAGATTTCGGAAACTTTGGTTGAGCTGAATCCTACCTTACGAACAAAATACAGATTGGTGAAGGGACGTTGATGACGGAACCTCTTTGGTAGGTCAATCGACCGGTGGTCTGATCTATGCGGTGGGCGGCGATAGTGTTGGAATCGGCGCCGGCGGCCAATAGCCATTCACCTCGTGGCGTGAGATTGATGTTTCTGGGAAAGGCCCCTCGGATGGGTTGAATCTGTTCGACCTTAAGTTCTCCCGTACTTGGCTTTGCATGGTAGAGGGTGACGCTGTCGTGCCCGCGATTGGAGGAATACACGAATTTGCCGCTAGGGTGAACGAGAATCTCGGCGGATGAGTTGAAACCTTCCCCGGCTTTTGCTGCCTCGCTGAGCGCCGGTGTTGTCGTCAGGGCTTTGGCTGAACCATTCTTGGAGTCCCAGGCGAAGGTCGTTACGGAAAGGCTGAGCTCGTTGAGCAGGTATATGAATTTCCCGTCGATGGAAAAACGCATGTGACGGGGACCTCCTCCGGGAATGGATTGGCCCAGTGCATGAGGGGTCATACCTGTTTGTTCGGCATTGACCTTGTAGATGACGATTTGATCTAGACCGAGGTCGGGCACTAGGGCGAATTTGCCGTCCGGGGAGAAGCCGCACCAGTGAGGATGAGGAGAATCTTGCCGACGTTGCACCACCTTGGACCCACCCTTGTGTTCGTGGATTGTGGGTTCGCCCAAATTTCCTTTGGCGTCGAGGGGGAAAAAGGCGGTGGAACCACCTCCGTACTGAGCGGTTAGAAGAAACTTTCCGCTGGGATGAACCGCAATGTGAGCGCCCCCTCCGTCGGGGCAAGCCATGCGGGTGAATTCTTTTAGCTCTCCACCGGTTGACCTTTGATAGCCCACGGTTCCCGCTTTTCCATCCCAACGACCCAGCGAGTAGAGAATCGCTCCATTTGGATGGTGAGCGATGAATCCTGGCGAACCGATCTTGGCCATGAGTTTGGCGGAAGTGAATTTTCCGTTATCCGGATTGAAGGTGGCGTGATAGATACCTTCTGCTCCACGTCCCCCGGTGCCGAAGAAAACCTCAATAGGCTTGGCTATGGATAGTGAACCGAGGGCAAAGAAGAATGTGATTAAGATAGCTTGTTCGAGGAGTTTCATAAGTCTGGCACCGATAATGTTTAATAGTTGGAGTCGTCAATTTTATTTGAAGGTGATTTTTAATTTTTTACCGAGTTTCGGTCATCCCCTTTTTTCCATTTTTCCGTACCACTGGTAAAGCCCGCTGTGGTCAAGCTCGCCTAGCCCTTCCTCTATCATCCTTTCCCAAAGCTTCTTGTTGGTCTCCAGCATAGGGAGGGTCAACTTGTTTGCGGTCGCCACGTTGGAGGCTTCGACCAAATCCTTAAGCTGATTTATGGCCGTGCCCCCGGGTTCGAAGTCTTTCTCGATCATCTTGAGCCCATGCTGGTCGAGAATCTTGCTCTGGGCGAAGCCGCCCGACAAGGCAGTCCGGGCAGCCTTCAGATCGACTCCGTTTTTCCGGCACAAAAGAAAGGCTTCGCTCAGAGATGCGATGGTCGAGGCAACGATGACTTGGTTGGCCAACTTGGCGCATTGCCCGGCTCCGCTCGGTCCCATGTAAGTTATGGTGGTACCCAACAATCCAAGCACAGGACGTACAGCATCCACACTCTCTTCCCGACCTCCAGCCATGATGGTCAGGTTTGCCTCGCGAGCTCCCTTCTGGCCCCCCGAAACGGGGGCATCGATCCAGTCGGACCCAATGCCAAGAGCCTTCTCTTGCCAACCTCTCGTGGCTTCGACCGCCGTACTCCCCACATCGATGACCTTGGAACCGGGAGTGAGTCCATTGAACAGCCCGTCCTCTCCTTCCACCACCTCGCCAACCGAGTTGGCATTGGGCAGACTCAGGAAAATCAGTCCGTCTCCTATCCTTTGCGCCACTTCGCGCGGACTAGAGGCAATCTCCGCCCCTTCGCCCTTCAGTTTCTCAAGAACTTGCTTGCTGCGATTGAAAAGCGTGAGCTTGGCGCCTGCTTTCATCAGGTGTCGGGCCATGGGCTTGCCCATATTGCCGAGACCAATGAATCCGATTCGACTACCGCTTAAGGAATGCATTACGAGTCTTCATAAAATATTTAATCTCGATTTTTTCCATACCTAAAACCCTATGCCTGCAGGCTTGTTTTAGTTTCGATAATTTGTCAGATTGGTGAATCTTAGCTGCGAGTAGCAGGCAGAGCATGCCTTTCCTCGGAAGATAGCAAAGGCTTTGGCTCTATTTTCCTTCCTTCCACCATTTTTTCATCTGATCGACGTTTTTCCTAATTTCATCTGCCCGTTCTTTTCTGCCCCTGATTGCCTGACCATCCATATAAATTTTCATGTCGCTGTCGTACATCTTCTCCGACTCGACCTTCTGGCCTCGGTCTCCGGTTTCCTTGATCCACTCATCGAGAGTCTTTCTCATTTTGAGCAATATCTTCGTGTGCTTTTGGTCATTCGCCAGATTCTTCAATTCCCATGGGTCCTTCTTCAAGTCGTACAACTCCTCGGGCGACCGGTTCGGTGAAAGTAGCAAGCGCTGTTGAAGTTCGTCGAGCTTTCCTTTCTTTCCCCAATCGCGAATCGCAATATAAGTCGGTTTGTTGTCCTTGTAGGCGCAGGGTTGCAAATGGGGGCGTTCGGGATATCCGTTACGGATGTATTTGAATCGCTGAGTCCTGACTGCTCGGATTCGGTCATAGGTCTCGTCGCACCTGTCCCGAGCGCTTACGGCAAAATTGCGAGCTTGGGCTTCCGGTCCGAAAAGAGTACGGGCTTCCATGTACTTCGGAATATCAATCCCCGCAAAGTAAAGCGAGGTCGCCGCCAAATCGATATGGAGCACGGGATCTTTTCTGACCGTGCCGGCCTTGATCCTACCAGGGGCGTGGACGAAAAAAGGAATCATCATTCCCTCATCGTAGCAGTACTGCTTACCCCTAGCGTGGCTGACGCCATGGTCGGTGGTAAAGAAAATAATCGTTTTTTCAAATATCCCTTCCTTCTTCAAGCGATCCACGATCTGCCCGACCTGCCGGTCCACTAGGCTGAAAGTATCCAAGTACGCCGCCCAGTCCTCCAATAATTCAGGGTGCGCTGGATAGTAGGGGGGGAGCTTGACCTTCGAGGCAGCAACATGGGGGATGTCCTTGGATGCACGGGCTGCGGTACGCGCCTTGCCTCCACTTAGACAGATCTTGGCGAAGAAAGGCTGGTCTTTTTTACGACCCGACCATTCTCCGGCATCGAAAACGGAAGGATCCCACTCGAAATTATAATCCGACTTGCCCAATCTGCCCTTGTGCTTCGGGTTGATCGTCCCGGCGACATGCCCGATGGTGCCCAAGCAGGTATAATACCCGGCTTCCTTGAACAGCTCGGGGATCAATTTGACTTGATCGGGTTTTTGAATTTTCAGTTCACCTCGACCGCTGCGATGATGATGAGCCCCAATACTGGTCTGAAACATTCCGGTGATGAGGGCCGAGCGGGCAGTCGAGCATACCGGAGCGGTGACCGATGCATTGATGAATTTCACCCCATCCTTGCAAAGTTTGTCCAAGACAGGCGTCTTTACCAGTCCTTCGCCATTGAAACCGTAGTGCTTGGACTGATCCTCGACCACGATCCACAAAACATTGGGCAATTGCTGGGCGACTAGCGAAGAGATTATTACAGAAAGAAAAAAGGGGAGGACTCTTGTTAACATGAGTTGAATAATTTTTAAAGAATGGAAAGAACAAACGAACAACCCAAAATCATTGGAACTGACCAAGGTTGAGCTGAACGGATTTGCTTGCCGCCAGATCAATGCCTTTGGAGTCCAAGCGAGCCTCTACCCTCCACTTTATTCTCGTATGCCTGTCACTAAGCAAGCTAAAGGCCGAAACCAAGGTTTGTCCGATTCCCGATTTCATGAATTCGGGAGATTGCATGTTGGGGGTTGAGATTTGAAAGTCATATTTCGCGAAATACCCCCCCGGATATTCGCGAGCGTTTTCCAACGTGATCTGGTCACAATAAATCTCATCTCTCCTCGTTCTTTTTTTGTCGCCATCTCGGATTTCAGTTTCTTTCACTCCCCTGAGAGAAACAATCAACTGGTTTCCTTGAATAGCCTTCTTCGTCACGAGGTCAAAACTTCCGGAAATAACCTGTCCGGCGCCAAAAGAAGCTTGTGGTATGGTTAGTTTGATGGAACCGCATAAAAATCTCATAACAAAATAAACAACGATACCGATCAGTAGAAGGGCCAAGACGGCGCAAATGATGATTAAGAGAGTGTTTTCGGGCATGTTGTTACTTTATTTTAAGTTGTTAGAATCCTAGAGAATGAGATTTCTTTTTTTAAGGACTCTTCTGGTGCTATCCATAAGTTAGCCTCACTACTTTTTTAAGCCAGAGCTTAAATGCTTTTATAGTGACCGGGCGCAGTCAACTACGACTGAACACGTTTTTATAGAGTATGTAGGCCAAGAATGCTCCGATGACCTGAGCGGCGCAAAAAGCCATCACGTCGTCCGGACTTATGCCGGCAAACGTGTTCGAGAACGCCCTGCCAATCGTTCCTGCCGGGTTGGCAAATGATGTGGAAGAGGTAAACCAGTATGCGGCTCCAATGTAGGCGGCCACCATACCGGCCACTCTTTCCGCTGATGCCAAAAGGATGACCAGCAAGAGCCCGAATGTCGCAACGATTTCACTTACGAACAGATTCGGTCCCGATCTGGCTTTCTCGGAGAAGTTTACGGGATCAATTTCGAACATATAGTTGGCGAGCATTACGCCTAGGATAGCTCCCGTAATCTGAAGAGCAACGAAGACGGTGCAAGTCTTGATGGAGATTTCCCCTTTTAAGCAAAAAACAAAGGAAACGGCGGGGTTGAAATGGGTGCTGAATGACTGAAACGAACTGATTAAAAAATAAAGGGCAAAGACCGTGGCCAAAGTATTGGTGAGCAAAGTTACCTGGTCGCTTGTATCGTTCAGGTTCTCGCCCATTATTCCCGAACCAACCACTGCGCAGAATAATATTCCCGTCCCTAGAAACTCTGAAATGTATTTAGCCATATACTTTACATTATCAGATTGTTTTCCGATTTTGCACTAACTTTTAAATAGCTTTTTACTAATTGCAGTCACGCTCATGTTTTTTTCGTTTTAGGTTTATCCCTTGATTTAGTCTTTGCGTCGACTTGTGAAAACTTTTCGCTTTTATTCTATCTAGTTTGAGGATCAGTTTTGATTCTTAGGTTTTGACTTGTGACTTTTTTTCGGGATTTCGGATTCGTTTTTCTACTGACTGAGGTAGTGCGATCTGCATTTTGAAATACGAAAAAAAATCTTGAAAAGATTAAGTTTCAGCTTAAGTTCAGCAATGCATCTATGAACTTGTACCAGCATTATATAGAAGAGATCGACCAACGAAAAGATCAAGGTTTAAACCCCAAGCCAATTGACGGTGGCGAATTGCTAACCGAAATAATTGAGAACATAAAGGGATTGGGGAATGAACATAGGAAAGACTCTCTTGATTTCTTCATTTACAACACTTTGCCGGGAACAACCGGTGCTGCAGGCGTAAAGGCTAAATTTTTAAAGGAAATTATTCTTGGGGATTCCGTAGTGGAAGAGATTCCCATTACCTTTGCCTTTGAATTGTTGTCTCATATGAAAGGAGGCCCATCCGTTGAGGTTCTTCTTGATTTAGCCTTGGGTGGGGACGCTTCCATTGCAGAGGAAGCTGCAGTCGTACTTAAGACTCAAGTATTTCTTTACGAAGCCGACACCGATCGACTTGAGGCTGCATTCCGGTCGGGAAATGAAATCGCCCTCGACATTCTGCAAAGCTACGCCAAGGCCGAATTTTTTACTAAGCTCCCAGACGTGGAGGAAGAAATAGAAGTCGTTACTTATGTTGCAGGGGAGGGGGATATTTCAACCGATTTGCTTTCTCCCGGCAAAGAAGCCCATTCTCGAGCGGATCGTGAACTTCATGGCAAATGCATGATCTCTGATGATGCGCAGGCTGAAATCCGAAGTCTTAAGAAAAAGCACCCCGGCAAGAGGGTTATGTTGATTTCTGAGAAAGGAACAATGGGCGTGGGATCTTCCAGAATGTCCGGAGTTAACAACGTTGCCCTATGGACGGGCCAGCCAGCCAGTCCCTATGTCCCATTTGTCAATATTGCCCCTGTTGTTGCGGGTACAAACGGAATTTCTCCAATTTTCCAAACGACCGTAGGGGTTACCGGCGGGATTGGGATAGACCTGGAAAATTGGGAAAGGAAGCTTGATTCCGAAGGCAAACCCGTCCTCGACGAGAAAGGCGATCCTGTTCTTGAACAAGTATACTCCGTTGAAACGGGTACCGTCCTCATAATTAACACCAAGAAAAAGAAATTATATAACGGGGACAAGGAACTGGTGGACATTTCATCGGCTTTAACCCCTCAGAAAGTCGAATTCATAAAGGCCGGCGGATCCTATTCCGTTGTCTTTGGTAAAAAGTTGCAGAGTTTCGCAGCTTCGAGGCTGAAAATGGAATTGGAATCAGTCTTCGCTCCATCCAAAGAGATTTCACATGAAGGACAAGGTCTCACCGCAGTGGAGAAAATCTTCAACAAAAACGCTCTAGGTGTTAACGAAGGCACGATTCTGCATGCAGGGTCCGACGTTAGGGTAAAGGTGAACATCGTTGGGTCTCAGGATACTACTGGCCTAATGACGTTGCAAGAATTGGAATCCATGGCCGCAACAGTTATTTCACCTACAATTAAAGGCGCCTACCAATCAGGATGTCATACGGCTTCGGTCTGGGATAACAAAGCTCAGACGAACATTCCCAAGCTTATGAATTTCATGCATAAGTTCGGTCTCATAACTGCTCGAGATCCCAAAGGTGAATATCATGCCATGACGGATGTTATTCATAAGGTCTTAAACGATCTTACCACCGACGAATGGGCGATCATCATTGGAGGCGATTCGCACACCAGAATGTCCAAGGGAGTGGCTTTCGGAGCCGACTCCGGAACCGTTGCTCTCGCCCTTGCCACTGGCGAAGTGTCGATGCCTATTCCCGAATCGGTCAAGGTGACCTTCAAGGGAGTACTTAAGGATCATATGGATTTTCGCGACGTGGTCCATGCCACGCAGGCTCAAATGTTAAAGAAGTTCGGGGACAACGTATTTCAAGGTAGAATAATCGAGGTACACATCGGAACCTTGCCTTCTGATCAAGCATTCACTTTCACTGATTGGACTGCGGAAATGAAGGCAAAGGCATCCATCTGCATTTCTCAAGACGACACCTTGATCGAATCTCTCGAGATAGCTAAGAGTCGAATTGAGATAATGATCCAAAAAGGCATGGATAATGAAGGGCAGGTTCTTCAAGGTTTGGTCAACCAGGCCGACAAGAGGATTTCGGAAATGAGGTCTGGTGAGAAACCTGCTTTGACCCCGGATGCCAATGCCAAGTATTTTGAGGAATTCGTGGTGGATCTCGATCAAATTGTGGAACCTATGATCGCGGATCCGGATGTTCACAACGAAGATGTTTCGAAACGATATACGCACGATACGATTCGAGCAGTTTCACACTATGAGGGCACGAAAAAAGTAGACCTTGGCTTTGTAGGATCCTGCATGGTTCACAAAGGGGACCTGAAGATCGTTTCGCAAATGCTTAAGAACTTGGAGTCGCAACAAGGGAGGGTTGAGTTTAATGCTCCGCTCGTTGTCACGGCGCCGACTTATAACATTATTGACGAGCTGAAAGAGGAAGGAGATTGGAATACCCTTCAAAAATATTCCGGCTTCGAATTTAACGACGATGCTCCCAAAAACTCGGCCCGAATGGAATATAAAAATATGATGTATCTTGAGAGACCCGGGTGCAACTTGTGCATGGGAAATCAAGAAAAAGCCGAAAAAGGCGATACCGTAATGGCTACGTCCACCCGTCTTTTTCAAGGACGAGTCGTTGAGGATTCCGAGCGTAAGAAAGGAGAGTCGCTACTCGCTTCCACTCCGGTCGTGGTTCTCTCTGCAGTCCTTGGTCGAATTCCGACCATGGATGAATATGAANCTGCAGTGGAAGGNATCAACCTGACCAAGTTNGCCCCNCCTTTGNACGAGCTAAGCAATTAAAATTCGCTAGCTGATTCGAGGGAGCTTTCTCTTGTCTCTTCACAATAAATGGGCAAACAAGCTCCTCGTTGGAGAATTCTTTAATCCTTCTCGAGTTACGGTATGGTGAAACAAATCTCGCTGACCTTGGCTCTTTTTCACTGATTTTTCCCTATTGCTGCCGGCTCCATCAACCTAAGCGGAGCCTGCCGAGCAAAACAAGAAGTCCGAGATGATTGAGGAGACTCTCTCGGAAGTCTTGGCTTATACGGAGGTTCCCGGTATGGTGGCTTTGTTCACTTCGTCGAATGGTATCCTTGCCATCGAGGCAGTCGGGGTCTGCAAGATCTGGACCGATCCGAAGCTTGGGACGCAGGATCTTATTCACCTAGGATACTTATTAAGGGGATGACCTCCGTTCTGCTGGCCTCTATGGTGGGGGCGGGAGAACCCACTTGGGACACCTCTTTGATCGATGTCCTGCCCGAGCTCAAGGGCAATGGGCATCGGGATTATCATGCAATTACTCTTTGGCGACTACTCACCCATCGGGCAGGGGGGGAGGCCAACGCCGAGAACTTTTGGGTCTACTTAGAGATGGAACTGAAGAAGTGTCGGTTGGCGATCCTCGAGGCAAACCTTAAGGAACCGCCGGTCCGCAAGCAGGGGAAGTAGTCGCTATTCCCACTTTGGGTACCTGATTGCTGGCTGTATGGCGGAGGAAATCACTGGCTCGACATGGGAAAACTTGATGCGAAAACCCATGTTCGATCCGCTTACTGAGCTTCTTCAGGGCGCGGATTCGAGGTAGCTGGCTATGGATTGGCCGAGGGTGGCTCCGTAATTCAGGTAACCTTGCAGGGTTGAATGGGGCGAGTTCCAAGTCGTTTCTAAAGTCAGGTTGACTGAGTGTGCGGTCGTGTTCTCGGCCACCCAATTCTTGCTTATGCGTCGCCAGAGCGGATGGTATCCCGCTCCGGTGACACGTACCTTCTCGGATAACCCCAGGGGGTGTTTGCCTAAGGTCTTCAGGCAATGCTCGTGGAAGCGCTTTTGGTTTTCCTTGCGCTTTGGGTTCAGGTGGGAATCGGGAGAGCCGAAGAAAAAGGGTTTGCCGTCACCGGGGCCGGGGTTGTGCAGGTCGAGGAAGAGAGCGAAGGTGCCTTCCTTGTTCAGGCGCTTGATGCAGTCTTGTGCAGCGGCGACCTCAGGGTAGCGCGGTTGGTCGCTCCAGTCCCGGTTGTGGTCGTGCGGGATTTGGTTTTTGCCACCCGCTCCTCGCTCGACGTTGTCCACGTCCATGATCGGCACGATGTGTATGCGGGCCGTTTGGCGCAATTTCACGGCGGCTTGATCATTCGAGGCGAGCCATTCGACGAGGCCTTGGCAGACCCAGCTGGACCCGGCTTCCCAGGCGTGCTGCCGAGCCTGGATCCAGAGGGCGGGTTGATTGTTATTGCCCTTGGGTTCCCAACGGAGCGCGGGCACCTCATGGCCTTCTTGGCTTTTACACAGGACGTAGGCCTTGGCCCCGACCTTAGCCTTTGCCGTGTTTTCGACGAGACGCTTGGCATCGGCGAGGACGAAGGCTGGTCCCCACGCGAACCAAGTGGTTTCCGCAGGTACCTCTATTTCATAGACGTGCAATTTTCCCGATCGCTTGCCTGGAGCGCTGTGCTTCCAGGTTTTTCCGTCTGAGCTGACGGAAGCCCGCTTCGGTACGGCGAAGCCCGATCCTTGCAAGCCTAGTTTCCAAACTTCGCCCGGCTTCAGGCCATATACTTTGAAAGACCACCAACAGGCCCAACCCTTGTTTTTATAATTCTTAGGGCGAAACCGAAGGGTTCGAGCCTTCTCGTCCAATTCATCGACCACCACGGAGCCGCCGGGGAAGTCGGAATCCACTTTTACCTTTGCATCCAAGTCGATGGATCCGAAGAGGAGAACCAACACCAACCTCGTTGCGGAGGGCATGATGCGATCGCTCACAATTCCCTGATGATTTTACAAAGTGCGGAGCAGGGGCTAACCTACTTCCTGCCCTGCACGCTCCACTTTACGTTGGAACGCAACGCGAAGACCTTGACGTGGGGTCGAAGGTCACGTGTTCTTCCGAATTGCCTCGAAAAGGAAATTTGTTCGGGAAAAGTTTCGGCCACAGTGTAATTCAATTGATCTCCTCCCGAGCCCCGCCAAGCAAACACGATCACAAACTGCTTCTTGAAATCGACTGTCTTGACCAGTGACGCAACCGCTTCCTTGCCGAAATACTTGGCGGCCTCTTCCTTGGATTTGACGACAAGCGGCTTGTTGAAAGCGGAGTTCTTGAAGACAATTCTCTCGGGCGCCGCCTTGATGGATACTATGGGTTTCTGAGCTGATGCAATCCCTGTCACCATGCCGGCTGCGACCATTCCGATTATCGAGCGAATTAAGTTTTTGCTACTTTGGTATTGTTTCATGTTTTTTGTCTTTGGTTTCTTTCCTAATTCAGTTGAGGCTAGGAGTCGCGATTCTCCAGAGTGCCTCGTGGGTGCGAATGAACAGATCGCCATCGGCCGCCGTGATGGAGGAGTTGGTGCGTTCCTCCAGATCATTCAGAGCCAAGGACTCAAATTTTTGGGGCGACGCCTTGAAGACGGTGGTGTTTCCGGTTTGGCTCAAGGCATAGATGAGATCACCGGCGAGGAGGAAGGAACCCCAGGAGTTTCCCCTGCCGGGCAAGCGGGCCTTCCATTTGGTTGCGCCTGTGGCGAATTCTATGCAATAGGCGATGCCTCCTGCGTCCTGAACGTAGAGGTGCCCATCCTTGGCCACTCCTGTGCCGATTCCCCCATGGTGTCGGATCTCTTGCCAAAGGCGTTCTCCCGTGACGTTTCCTTTGCCCCCCGTCCGTACACCGATGGAATTGCCGTAGTATCCGCCCATGGACAGTATCATACCGTCATGATGGACTGGGGAAGTGTAGACCAGTGGGTTGAGCCCTCCGCATGACCAAAGTTCCTTGCCCGTTTTGGGGTCGAAAGCCTTCATTTCCATGGGAAAGCTCATGATCAGTTCGTGCCTGTCGCCCGACCGGACGATGATCGGCGTGCCGAAGGCTCCGATGATCCCGCCATCGGACTGACCACGGAACCCATCGGTGCGCTTCCCGGGTTTCCAGATGGGTTCATCGAAGCGCCAAATGATTTCCCCGGTTTTCTTGTCCAGAGCGACCAAAGCCGCTCCTTTACCCGGGCCATGGTAGTGGATGCAGAGGTTTTCGTAGATCAGAGGGGAGCTTCCGTAGCCCCAGACGTGATCGATTGTACCGAGATCTTGTTGCCACAGTTCGCGACCGTCATGCGTGTAGCAGAAAATGCCGGCGGACCCGTAGGCAACGATCACGCGTTCGCCGTCCGTGGCGGGCGAGGAGGAGCAAAAGTGGTTAGTGCGGTGGGTGCGTTCTTCGGCTTCGTATTCAACGGACTTTTCCCATAGCGTCTTGCCCGTCTTGCGGTCCAGGCAAAGCAGACCGCGGCGCTTTTTCTCGGTGTTGGGCTGGGTGAGGAAGATCCGGTCACCGGAGATCACTGGGCTCGAGTTTCCCGCTTCGGAAAGGGCAACCCGCCATTTCACGTTTTTCTTCGTGTCCCATTCAGTGGGCAACTTGGTTTCGGAGGTTATCCCCGATCCCGCCAGGTCACCGCGCCAAAATGGCCAGTCGGCAAGCGAAGTGGAAACGAGCAGAAGGAGGATCGAAGGAATGAGGACTAGACTTTTCATGGGTTGTAGTGTGTTGAGAAATCCGGGGATGCGCCACAATTTTCAAACCGACTTGGCTCTAAATGATTTGGGAGCGAAAGGTCGTTGGGTTTAAAATTTCGACAGTTCCTTTCGTGACAGTCGGGTTGCTCCCCAGTTGTTCTTGCCTAAGTAGAAGTTGCCTTTCGCATCCAAACGTATGCGGATGACGTCGTGTGGGTTCGTTATGGTCAAGCTGCCGTTCTCGACGATCCAGACACCATTCCATGCTTTTCCCTTTCTCGCCAAGTGGCTTCTTCCGTCTTTCTTTAGATTGAGGAGGTACTCGCTGCCGTTGTTTACGAAGCGGACATGCCACTCGCCCAGCATCGCCTTGGCGGAATTGCTTGTCGGAGGAATTGGCTTTTGGTAGGGTCTCGGCTTGGTCTCGGCGACTATGGAAGCCGGAGGCAAAGGCGTTGGTCCGTGAGGAACGATCCAGACGTTGCGGAATTGGAGCGGTTCCCGATGATCCTGCAGCTTGATCGGACCCGGAGTGCCCTCGGGCGAACCGCGTGCCCCGTACTTGGACTTTCCCGGGATCTCGAATTTATCGTGAATGAGCAAGCCGTTGTGGCGGACGGTGATGATCGCGTTCTTGGTCTTTTTTCGGTTCTTCGCCACCGCGTTGGTGAATTCCACGTCGAAGGTCTGCCAAACCAAGGGAGGCAGGCACATGTTGAGGTCGGATCCCTTGTGACTGTAGATGCCGCCGCACTCGTTGTGAGCCCCATCCATGGCAAAGGAGTCCAAAATCTGGATCTCGTAGTCTTGCACTTGATAGAAGCCACTGTTGCCCCTGTCCTGGCTGCGATAGTCGGGTTGATAGGGGAGCATGAATTCCAAGTGTATCGAGTAGTTGTCGAAAGACCGCTTGGATACGAGGTCGCCCTTTGGCATGAGGGTGGCGAACTTCTCGTTGATCATACCCCGAGACCATTCGCTCTTCGATGTGCCGTCGAAGAGAACAAGGGCCCCGGGTGGAGGTTTCTGGCCGAGAGTGGGGCTCTTGCGGATTGTCTTGCTCAAGCGGAATGGTTCCCCGTCGAACTCCCCTTTCATCTTGTCCCCATGAATTATGGCGGTGCAGGGCTTGTGACCTTTCGGTGGAAACTTCGTTACCAAAGACACTCGGGTGGATGAAGGCTTTCGCTCCCTGCCACGCGTCGCAGCCACGTGAGCCCGCTTGCCGGAGGCAGCCGTGAAGATAACTTCGTCGCCCATCAGTTTCCCATCCATGATGCTTCGGTTCTTGCCGTCCCAGCCCGCCCAGGGCAACCCGCCCGAATAGAGCACCGCTTGGAACACCCCCGCACCGAGGGAAACGACTTGGCAGCCCACCTTGTCTCCGCCCTTAACGCTCCCGATGTATTCACCCTGATACTTGAAATCGACTGGAATGGTCGCGTCGGCCGGATCGATCCAGCGCCCGTCCTTCGCTTGAACGGCAGTGAAAAGTCCGAGGGACAGGAACAATAGGGAGAGGTTTGGAGAAATCTTCATTTGCTCTACGATTCAGCTGTTCCTTTGAACGATCATGGATTGGGGGGCAACTCGATACAATCGATGATCACGTATCCGTCCGTGCCCTTATGGCTTTGAGTTGGCGGTTTGCTTCTTCTTGCCGTGCCAGGCATCGAAACCATCGGGGCGTACGAAGCCGATCTGCCAGTTGTCCTTGGTGAAACTGTTAACGGAAAACTTCATGCCGGTCCCCTCGAAGGTGACGTGCTGGGGCGGTTGAAACTGAAATGCTAGATTCCACTTTCCTCCTGGGAACTCCAGTTCAGCTGCCGTGACCTTTAGCTTCGTGCCAGGCCGGACGTCGGATTCTTTCCCTTTTTCATCCACGCCGACAATCCGCTTCCAGTGCGGCGGACCACCGGGCGATTTCCAGCGGCCGGGAATCTCAAAATGCGCCCGTTCAAACTTGGTCCACTCCGGAATCATTCGAACTGACATCCGGCCACCGTAGAAGAATACCTGCCAGCGGCACTTTTCTTCAGCGTTTCCAATGATATTGGCGGGCGCTTCAATCGGCCACGTGTAACCTTTTTTCTGCTTCTCGAACAGAAGGGGCGTCTCCCCGTCGGACATCGTGAACAGCGGCGAACCGTCCAGTCGCACCGTGCCGTCGTCGTCAGCGAGATGGGAGCACAGACCATTAAACATGGCAAACCGCGCGGTCAACTTGGGCGAGTGAAGCATGTAGTTGGCCTTTCGGTTGGCATACTCTTTGACCAAGGTCGGTCCGGCGTACACAACCAATGGCTGGTCGGCCGAGCGTGTCGGAGTCGAGTCGTCGGTTGTCCAGAATATCCGGTAAGTCAGCGTCTGTTTCCCCTTCACCGGATCGCCCGTCGTGACCGTGAAAGGCAAGGCTGCCGATTCGCCTGGTGCGACTGATTTGAACTCAAGCCGTGCCGGTGTGATCTCGACACCCGCCGGGGTGGAGAACTCAACATGACCGGAAAGAGGCTTGCCTGTCGTATTCTTGATTTCGAGAGCCGCATCGCGACGGCCCTGAGCGAACATATGTAGTGGACCGCTCGGAGCTATTGTCGCGGGGAATGGACACTCTCCTACTACTACAACCGTCGGAATGTCTGCGGGCGCCGGTTCACCGAAGAGCAGGTCGTTGCCCTTGTGCGTCGTCTTTGCCTGTTTGCCGTTGAGGGTGAAGCGTCTCGCACGAATTGGCAGCTGGAAACCGCTCCAGTCGCCGCGTCCAATGACCTGGCCAGACTTCTTCACGCGCAAGTAACCGTAGTCCGTTATCGAAGCAAACTGGTCATTGGCAATGACAAAGTGCAGCGGCTTGGGCACGGTTTGGTCGGCTCCGAAACGCACGGCTACATAGTCGGTGAAGTCGGCCGCATCGACTCGAACCAGCACCCCGTCGGGTCGCTGGGCAAGCTTCGTCACGCCGGTTATTCTCGGCTTCCGGCCGGCGCGGGTCGGTTCGTGCGTGGTGATAAAGGCCGTCTGTCGGACGCCGCTGCGACGCGTGGCCAGCATCGTCAGGTGGGGGAGTTTCGACTTTCGCTCCTCCACGAGCTTCGCGAGCTCGTCCCCCCAGCGACCGAGCGTGACCTGCGTATCCGGCTCCGCGGCCAT
>PCBO01000048.1 GCA_002730975.1 Opitutia bacterium | reverse complement strand
CAAACGTCACGACTCATTCCATCGCGACAAATTACGACCCCGCCGTAGCGAATTCAAAATACGTGCACACGGCCACGGGCGCCACCAACTTCTACGAGGCTCATGCCAATTGGACTGCCGTAACGGATTTTGCCAACGGGGGGAGCGTCAACAACGCTGGAGGCACAGCGACTTCCACGAATAAATACGTATTTCACACCGGTCACAATAAATTCTATCAGGCCCAACAAGACCTCAATCTAATTGCCGCGAAAGCCGAAAAGACGATCTACAACGCAGCCGGCACAATGGCCCAAAAATTCGCAAAGTCAGGCGCGGGAGCCTCGACCAACTTTTACAAGGCGAAAGCTGCTTGGGCTAATATTTCCGCCTACACGGAAAATACTGCTGTGAGTGGCATCAATACGAACGATTACCGACAACTCACTTCAAATGGGGCTGCCAATGGTCGTATCTACAAGGCTCTCGGTAATCTAGGTTCTTTTGCAGCGCACGCTACGACGGCAAACCATTCGGTGAATGACGTGGTTTCAAGTGGTGGTAATTATTGGAAGGCGAATCTCAATACCGCCGGTCAAACTTTCGGAGGGGGAGGATTGACTACCGCGCAAGTAGTCCCAATGAGTACGAATGACAGGGTGCTCGACACCGTAAACGGCAAGGTCTTTTCAGCCTCTGCAAGCCTTCAAGCTATTCAGAACCACGCAGCGACGTCTAATTACAACAACCAAGTCGTAGCGGTTGGTGGATCTTTCTGGGAGGCGCAGCAAACCATTGCCAGCCAAACTTTCGGAGGAGGAGGTTTGACCACAGGACAAGTAGTGCCGATGAGCGCGAATGACAGAGTGCTCGATACCGCCAACGGCAAGGTCTTTTCAGCCTCTGCTAGCCTACAAGCCATTCAGAATCACTCGACGTCTACCAATTACTCCAATGAAGTCGTGGCAGGTGGCGGGTCCTTCTGGCAAGCACAGCAAGCCATCGCTGAGGCAACCTATACTTCAGGTGGCGGCATATCAGCCTTAAACCTAGGCAATATTGCAAGCTCCGACAGGGTGCTGAATACGACCCAAGGAAAAGTTTATGCCGCTCAATCAAATTTAGGGGCCACTCCTTCCTTTGCTGCAGGATCAAGCTATGCATCGGGAACTCTCATCGAAGATTCCGGGAATTATTATAAAATAAGCGGAGGTTCGACCTACGCCGGCGCAAGTAATTCGATCAACGGCGGAAATCCCGCGGGAAACGGAGCTTGGGTCAAGGGAAGCGTAAGTGGCAAGTTCTTTCAAAATGCAAGCGGTGGCAACCTCATTACTGACCCTGACTCAAATCCCACGAACTGGACTGACAGTGGTCAAACTGCATTGGCGAATGTCGTAGGCTCGATGGTCACGAATGAAACTACTGCCATAACGAAACCCACCGCGACCAACACGTATTGGACGGAAGTCAGTGACGCCACGACACTAGCTGCCAATGCATACTGGACGAATGTCGACGCAGCCATCAAGGCGCCTACGGCAACCAACACCTACTGGACTCTCGATACGAATGCGACCGACCCGACTGCCAACGTAGGCGCTAACGCCTACTGGGCAAATGTCGATGCCGCCGTCAAAACACCTACTGCGACCAACTCCTATTGGACGGAAGTCAGCGATGCCACGACGCTGGCCGCCAATGCCTACTGGACCGACGTCACCACAGCCGTAACCCTTAATGCCCAAGACGCCGGTCCAGGAGACACCCTCTACTGGGAAGACGTTACTTCGGACATCGTAACCTTCCCTGGTGGCGGAACGCTTACAGGTGGTTCAATTCAGGACGAATTTTGGGAGTATGTGCCCGAAATCGCCTTAACCACGCCATTGGGAGCAGGTGTCAACGACGGATACTGGCAGGAAGTGTCTTCCACTTTGACGGATCTCACGAACACCAATTGGTGGACGGATTCCAGTGCCAACTTGAAGGACAAGTCGAATGCCGCTTGGTGGACGGACAAAACAGCCACTCTTAATGACTTAACTAACAATAATTGGTGGGGCGAGGTCACCGCAGAGCTGACGGATCCCACTAATTCCGAATTCACGAAATGGTGGACGGAAATCGCCCATGCAAACGGAGAAGCGGCAGCCGATTTCGATCCTCTTTATTGGCAGCAGATCAAACCGGGCATGAAGCGCGTAGCCAATAATTTAGTGGTTTCCAATGCCGTGGACCATTCAATCTGGAAGCAAGTCGGCAACGTCCAGTCCTCTGCCGGCAATGATGGAACGTTTGGCCTGCACGATACCAACGAAGCCGCATTGCGGCCAGCATCGACTGTCGCAACTTACTCGGGAGGAACTACATACGGCCCGGGAACTATTCTCGAAGCCACTGATTCAGGGTCCGGAATTGTCAATTACTACAAGGCCCGTATTCTAACTACTAATAAGGATCCGGCGAATCCGACGAACGCCGACGACTGGGAATTGCTTGGCCCCAAAAGTTCAATGACCGAAAACCAAGCTTACGGTTTCACCTACACCGATCCCGATTTCTGGCAACAAAAAGACATGCCAACGCCCGGAGTAACCGCCGGATGGCAGAACTACTGGGAACCACTTACTGAGACCGTTCTTACCAGTAGCCAATCTCTAGGGTCGGTCAGTTTGACGGAAAAGATCGCCGACGCCAATTTTAATGGTTTCTCCGCTGGAAAATTCGATGTCGGCGGGGATGTTTTCTATATCGGAGACGGCACCGGCGCCGTAAGAATAGATTACAACGTAAATGACGACACAGTCGCCGACGTTATTCAGAGAGTAAATGATTCCGCCGCGAACGTCACGATGTATTACGATCCCGTTGGCGATAAGTTCGTCGTACAGAACAATGATGACGGCGCCATAGGAATTACTCTTCACGAAAGGCCTACATGGGACTCCTTATCTGCGAACCGAGGAGACGGAAATATCCTTGAACTGATGGGTCTCGCCGCACCTGAACCAGATGCAGATTATACCGCGTTCAGCAATTCAGCTAATTACACCAAAGGATCTTACGTTAAAAATACCATTGGCGGTACTACGACTTATTGGCAAGCCATGGAAGATGTGCCTGCAGGACAGAATATAGATCGCACCAATACCAAGTGGGAGCAGTTGGTGCGAGGCGTAGGTCGAGCAGCAAGCAGTGAACTGGGCAACAATTTCGCCATCAAGATAAATGACGGTGACACAATCTACAATAATACCGCCTCTTTTGATGAAACAGTGCACGGATACGAGGGAATAACCTTTGACGTAAGCGGAGGTGCAGTGGGAGATCTAGGTACCGTAAAGATTGAGCGTGATTCCAACCCCGCGAGAAACGCAATTGGAAAGTTCGTCGAAGAGTTTAATGATGCTCAAGATTACATTCGTAGCTTGGTCGCGGTGAATCAAGATGGTGACAACGTCACAGCAGGTACTTTTTCCAGCAACATCGAGATCAGTCGACTTGGCAGCCAGTTGCGCAAGATAGTCTTTGGCGACAGCTACGTTCACTCCGAAAGTAAAATAGCCCAGGACGGCACCGACCTCACGGTCACCGATGAAACTCTGCTGAATGCAGTCAAAACCGACCTTGATCTTGGAGCGTCAGATGCAGGTTATAAAGTAAAGGTGAAAGAGGATAATTCGATTGGCGCTCACACCGCCGGCGACTCGACTTATCAGGAATGGACTTGGAATGCAGGCACTAGCAGCGGAAGTTGGGTCCCTTACACTCCTCAATTCAGCTCTTTCCGCTTAGCTGACATCGGTCTTGACTTTGGCACAGGTAGTGATCGCCTTCAGATGAAGGATTCCTCAAAGCTCACCGCAGAACTTCTAAATAATCCTGAAAAAGTCCAAGCCCTTTTTGCCGAGGCAACCGCGACCGCAGACGATAGGAACACAGGCACTGCAAATAAAAAATATCAAGGTGTTACTTTTGACTTAAATGATTTTCTGGGTAACTTTCTTTCCGGCGACAACGACTCCGGCTACAAGGGAACCTATCAAGCCCATGCCGAGAGTATTCGCGCACAGAACAAACGCATCGATGAGCGCATCGAAGATTTGGAACGTTATCTAGAACAAAGAGAAAGGGCTTTGACTCAAGGTTTTATTCGGATGGAAGAGATGCAGTCGAAAATCAGCAGCCAAATGCAAACTCTAACGAACTCTTTTGCTTCTAATTCTAAGAAATAATGAATTGCCAAACCAGTCGAACCAATCGCCAGAAGAAATGAAAACTCCATACCTACAAATTTTCCTGTGCGTATTTCTTGCTCTCTCTTCCTGTCGCCGATTCGAACAGGAAAAGGTAGTGCGACAAGCTGAGCCGTTCCTTCCGAAGAATTTATATCCCACTGAGAGACTCCCCACTAACTTTACGAGGGTTGCTGTGCTTCCTTGCTATTTTCCAGACGAAGATTCACCACTTCTAAGTTACGTCGACGATGTCTTCCACCAAGAATTGACCAAACAGCGACTGTTTGAAACCGTTCGCCTCACAACCGAACAAATGAAAGTTCTTTTCGGAATACGACGACTGTCATCTTCTGGTCAACTTCCTGAAACCTTCCTCTCCGACATAGAAAAGCAAACGGGTGCAAACGGAGTACTGTTGATGGACTTGAATTCCTATCGTCCCTACAAGCCTCTCTCGCTAAGTGTCCGCGCTAAACTAGTTGAGATTAAAAGCGCTGATTTCCTTTGGGCAATCGACGAGACGTTCGATGCGGGACAACCGGGAGTCATTGCTGCCGCAAGCCAATTTCAGCGAGCTATACAAGTAAATAATCTCTCAGCTCGCACTACCGGGAGCGCGACTGCATCGCCTAGAACTTTCGCGAAGTACGTCGCCCACTCGATTTTCTCAACCCTCCCAATACGCTAAAAAGAATTTCCTAAAAGGGTTGCGATAAATCCTACATTGGTTCATATTACAATATTAATACACCCATTAAGTTAAATTTTCATTATGGATCCCATATCAGTTGATGCAAATACGAGCGGCTCGAGTAAACTTAGAGCACCATCTCGATTGCCATCATCACCCATCCCCCATGCTCAGACGCAATCCATCTCAGGGAACGCATTGACAGACATTGGGAAGTTGGCCGACAGAGTGGAATCCAGTTCCCATACGATTCGTCCCGAAGAAGTGGAACGTGGAAAAGCACTTCTTGCCGACCCGAATTGGCCCACCGACTCGATCCTAGACGGATTGGCGGAGAAATTAATCGAGAACGAAGAGTTCGGCGGCTGATTCTTTCAGTCGCAGTCAATCTATCAAATTTATGCAATACGAAAAGATAGCTCGGTCATACAAGGCGCAGTCCATTCAAACGGCAAGCCCCGGCAAGCTGGTTCTTATGCTTTTTGATGGTGCTCTTCGTTTTATGTCTGCTGCCAAAAGAGCTTTTGAGGAAGAAGAATTCACCAAAAAGAACGAAGACATCAACAATAATTTAATTCGTGCCCAGAATATCGTGACTGAACTGCAAGCTTCCCTCGACATGTCTGTTCCAGGAGATCTCCCCGGAACTCTTTACCGTCTTTACGATTATGTCCTTCATCAGTTGCAGCAAGCAAACCTCAAGAAAGAAACGGCTCCCATAGTTGAAGCCGAAAAGACTATTAATGAGTTACGCGAAGCTTGGTCCGAAATGCTGACGCAGAACCCCGAACACAACGTCAGTGGTGAACCAGGTTCTCTCTCTCTACAAGCCTAGAGAGTCCTGCGTTAGCTTGGAGATGGTTTCTCGGCAGTGAGTCCCGAGGAAAAAGCATTTTCCGTTGCAGTGGATAATTATGAAACACTTCTGCAATCCGAAACACAGGCTATAGTCTCAGTCGAACTCGACAAATTAGAGAATATAATCCAAGAAAAAGATCAAGTTCTTGCCTCAGTTGTAGAAGCCCGAGCAAAACTTTTGGTTGATCCTAGAGATATTCCTGAACTTGGCGTAACTTTAGATCGGATTCTAAAAATCCAGACTCGCAACTCACAAACACTAACAAATCTAATTGCTCAGAACCCCCAAGACAAGGGTGATTCAACGACTGAAGAAACTTCACGCATTCGAAAGATTCGTACGGCTTACTCCTCTCAATTTCAAAGCGAAGGCAAAAGGTTCAAGGTCTGAATTTCGGCATCCCTAAAAAAAACCTTTTGGTAAGTTGACGACAGCATAAGCTTCAAGCGTATTCACTTGCTCGGTTTTATTTTATCGATATGAGATTTCGTTCTTTAAAATGAATTCTAAAAATCTTTTCGAAAAAGTTTGGGATGCGCATTCCGTTGGTGAACTCGCCAATGGGCAAACTCAATTGTTTATTGGTAGGCATCTCATCCATGAAGTGACCAGTCCACAGGCATTTGGCATGCTGCGAGAGAAGGGTTTGCCCGTAAGATATCCCGAGCGCACCTTTGCAACTGTGGACCACATCGTTCCCACAGATGAAGCGCATGAACCCTATTCTGACATTCTGGCCGATGCCATGATCAAGGAACTTCGCAAAAACTGTATTGAATCCGGTGTCACTTTCTTTGATGTCGACTCAGGGAAACAGGGTATTGTGCATGTCGTTGGACCGGAGCAAGGTCTTACCCAACCGGGGATGACGATTGCCTGCGGCGATTCGCACACCTCCACACATGGTGCCTTTGGTGCTGTAGCTTTCGGCGTTGGAACTAGTCAGGTCAGAGATCTCATGGCTACGCAAACGATGGCCATGAGCAAGCTCAAGGTGCGACGGATCAACGTCAACGGAGATCTGGGAGCAGGCATTTACGCCAAGGACGTCATCCTGCACATCATTCGCTTACTTGGCGTCAACGGCGGCACTGGGTTCGCATATGAATATGGCGGTTCCGTTTTCGACGCGTTCTCGATCGAGGAACGTATGACCGCATGCAACATGTCCATAGAGGGTGGGGCAAGGGTGGGGTATGTAAACCCCGACTCAAAGACTTTTACATACCTCAAAGGGCGCCCGTATTCTCCAAGTGGCAACGATTGGAAAGAGCAAGTTTCCGTATGGTCGAGCTACTCATCCGATAAAGATTGCTCGTACGATGATACAGTGACTATCGAAGGTGCTCAGGTTGCTCCCACCGTCACATGGGGGATTAATCCGGGCCAAGCAGTTGCCATAGACGAAAATATTCCAGACCCTGATCAAGTAACTCAAAATGAGAGAGAAAGTATCGTCGAAGCACTTGAACACATGAAGCTCACGGCGGGTGCCCCTGTGCGCGGAACGAAGGTCGACGTTGCCTTCATTGGCTCGTGCACCAATGGTCGTCTTTCCGATCTAGAAGAAGTGGCATCGCGTTTACCAGGGCACAAGGTTCGGGATGGTTTGAAGGCCATAGTCGTTCCCGGTTCTCAAATTGTCAGTAAGTTGGCGATGGAAAAGGGATTAGATAAAGTGTTTATCGATGCTGGCTTCGAGTGGCGTGCAGCAGGTTGTTCCATGTGCCTAGCGATGAACCCTGACAAACTTGTCGGCGACCAGCTCTGCGCTAGTTCGAGCAACCGCAATTTCAAGGGCAGGCAAGGTAGCCCGACTGGACGGACAATGCTCATGAGTCCAGTCATGGTGGCCGCCGCAGCCGTTACGGGTGAAGTGACTGACGCACGAACTATATTCGGATAAAGACCAAACCCGAAACTTATGACTTTACCAAAAATATCACAAGTAGTGGGTCGAGCAGTACCTGTTCCTGGCGATGACATTGATACCGATCGTATCATTCCGGCCCGGTTCATGAAATGCCTGACCTTTGATGGACTGGGAGAATACCTGTTCTACGACACCAGATTCGATGGAGATGGTTCCGAAAAGTCCCACAACCTCAACTTGCCCTGCTTTCGAGATGCATCAATTATGGTTTCCGGTGCTAATTTTGGTTGCGGCAGTTCGCGGGAACACGCTCCTCAATCCCTTTATCGTGCTGGTTTTCGTGCAATTATAGCAGGTAATTTCGCAGAGATTTTCTTTGGTAATGCCACTAGCCTCGGTATGCCGTGCGTATCCACCTCAAGAGAAAACTTGGCTAAACTATCCTGCGCAATAGAAACTAATCCAAGTATTGAGTTCGTTGTAGATGTCGAAAAGCTGCAAGTCCGGTACGAACACGAAGAGGTGCGATGCGAAATCGCTCCTGGAGCACGAGACAGCTTACTCAATGGAAGTTGGGACCCTCTAGAAGAGTTGTTGACTGCGACTGATGAGATTGAAAAAACGGCAAGTAGCTTGCCTTACGGCTAATCGATTTTCTCTTCAGCATTTAGTGTTACCGTCAACGCCGGGAGAAATGAACCCCACACTCACTCCATTTAGGTGGTTTTCTTTCTCCCGTTGGGCGAGTATACTAGGACTGTCTTTTCTTCTTGGTTGCACCGATGCACCGAATCCCTCTCTCCAAAGTTCCGACTTTGTGGACGCTCTCAGCGAAAATGGCTTTGCTCCTGAAATAATTAAGCCTGTAGCCCCGACCCACGAAATCGGTGGGAAGAGTGAATTGCACCTGCGAGTCGACGACTTTGACTACATTCTCAAAAGATATGAACTCTCCTCTCACCAATCCGTTCGTCGATTGAGAGAGGAAAAAGCTAGCGCCAATCCAGAACACAATTCAACTCCATACAGTTTTGAAAACTTGAACCTTGTTCTAACCTGTGAGCGCAGACCCGCCCCGGATCACCTCGAAATATTTCGAAGTATACGACCTCCCATAGACCTGCGGCAAGCCGGTTGGTTTCTCTACCCCTTGGCGATTTGCCTAACCATAGCCGTTTTTATTTTTGTCGAGCGATGGTTTGCATTACGCCGAAGTCGGACAATTCCGAAGCACATGGAGAATTTTCTTCGCTCCGGCCAAATCGACCATGGAGAACTTGTTGATCGTTCAGCTGCCGAGCGGATAGCGTTAGCTGCGTTGAGTGAGGAACCTTCATCTGACATTCTTCGAGCCTATGCTCGCGTGGAAATAAGTCGTATGGAAAGAGGTGTTTTTCTTCTCGAAATAATTGTCGGCATTGCACCTTTAATCGGCTTGCTTGGAACTGTGACGGGATTGGTGCGCGTTTTTTCGGGTATACCGATGAATTCAGGTGCCCCTGACCCCAGTGCTTTCTCAGAAGGTATAGCAATGGCATTGCTTACCACCATCATCGGTTTGGCTATAGCAATCCCGTCATTGGTCGGGCATTCTTTTCTGTCACGAATCATTGATAACCGTGCAACCAAATTGGAGTTGTTGGCCGAAACTCTTTCCGAACTGAGAAACCCAGATAAGAGCCCATGAGGAGAGTCCTCGCTTCTCGAGAACGCAAGTCTCCTCGGATCGACATTGTTCCGCTTGTCGACGTACTTATGGTTCTCATCGTCTTCTTCCTCGTAACCATGCAGTTCAGGGACCTTCGGGCAATCAATGTTCGCCTCCCGGAGATCGAGACTGCCGGCTCGAACTTACTTCAAAACGAAATCGTTCTGTCCGTTGATCGTGAGGGCAATTACTACCTTAATGACTCGGAACTATCCGAACAAAAGTTGGAACTCGCCCTTCGAGCAGCATCTCGAGTCCCTCAAAAACCAAAAGTGCTTATCGTTGCGGACGAGGACGTACCGCTCAAAAAAGTCACGCGTCTCGTAGACATATGCCGTTCGAACAAGTTGCAGGACTTCCGCCTGCAGGCGCGATGATCCATTAATTAGATTTCGTAAGGACGCTCAGCTTTGCACTTGGTAAATACGAACCACCGCTTCGCTCACTGCTGCAATGCCTCGATCTACGGTTGAAACAAGAATCCCCGTTGCTCGATAACTTGGTTCTCGTTGCTCAAGAAGTTTTCGAATACTCGACAAAGGGTCGGCAACATTCAAAAGAGGTCTCGTAGAATTCCCCTTGGTCCTTTCGTAAATAACCTCGGGAGTTGCCCATAGGCAAACGACTATGCCCTTTTCCTTAAGCAGTTCGGGCATTCCTTCGGGAACCGAAAGTCCTCCTCCGCACGAGACTATGCAATTAGAATCAGGATGACCGCTTTCGATGAAGTTCCTTTCCAACTTACGAAAAGCCTCTTCTCCTCTTTGGGCAAAGAGTTCAGTGATGGAAAGACCTTCCTCTTTCTCGATCGCCTTATCGACGTCGATAAAACGAAATCCAAGTTTCTCGGCCACGCGACGCCCCACTGTGCTTTTCCCCGTACCCATGAACCCAACCAAGTAAAGGTTAGGTTTATTGGAACAGATGTTTTCAAGAAAAGTCATTTAGTTTTGATAAAGCAATAAATCTTGCGATTTGAACCATTTTGAGAGATGTTTTGACCCATGCAGGACGATTTAACGGAAGTCAATGTTAAGGGTGTAATGCCCACATCCAATGGTTGCGCAGTGTTCTTAGGTTGCGAGGAAAAAACCTTCGTAATCTACGTAGACCCCGCAATTGGTAATGCGATAAACATGACCATGAATCAGGTCAAAAAGGAGAGACCGTTGACTCACGATCTAATTGGCTTGATACTCAAGGGCTTAGAGACATCCATCGAGCGAGTTGTCATTAATGACGTGGATGAGGGAACATTCTATGCCCGCATTATCTTGAAAATGGAAAACGAACTCGGAAAGAAAATCATTGAACTCGATGCCCGCCCCAGTGATTCCATCGTACTGTCTCTGCAAATGGGCAAGCCCATTCATGTCACTCGACGAGTGCTGGACAACGTCGAGGATATGGCGGAGATTCTCGACCGCATACTAAAAAAGCAAGAGTAGACCACCTTTAGCGTCAGCAAGCCAAAAAGTGGCAATGCAGGAGGCGACTAACTCGACGGTCAGGACAGTGTCGTTGCCTGATGCCGTTGTACCTGGCCAATGGCCAACCGCATTAGCCCCAATGCAAGACGTTACAAACTTGCCTTACATGCGAGTTGTATCGAGACGGGGTTCGCCTGATTACTATTTCACTGAGTACTTCCGCGTTCACGGCACTTCTCGCCTTGATCCTAGAATTCTTCGATCGATCACAGAGAACCCTGACGGGCGACCAGTTTTTGCACAACTAATCGGAGAAAACCTCGTCGACCTCCGGCGAACGGTTAGAACTCTTCGGGAATATCCAGTAGCAGGTATAGACCTAAACATGGGTTGTCCCGCTCCGCGAGTTTATAAAAAAAACGTCGGTGGTGGACTGTTACGCGACCCTCAAGCGGTCGATCGAATATTGGGAACCCTGAGAGAGGAAACAACGACACTGTTTACTGTTAAAATGAGAATTGGTTTTGCAGATGATCGCTTATTCGAAACGCTGCTGAGTTTAGTGTCGAAGCACAACGTAGACCTTCTCAGCCTTCACGTTCGTACAGTGCAAGGAGGTTATCGCAGTGAACCAAGTTATGCTCATGCAAAACATGCAGTAGACTTTTTGCCATGCCCCGTATTGTTAAATGGAAACATATCTACATCCAAAGTAGCCCATGAAGAAGTCATTAGATCTGGTGCATACGGTGCAATGATTGGAAGGGCGGCAATTAGAAACCCTTGGATTTTCAAGCAAATCCGACAAATGCAAGCCAATGAAAATGTATTTCAACCGAATCTCGAAGATGCATACATTTACGTGGAGGAACTTTACGAAGAATTTTCAGACCCAAAAGTCCCAGAAGAAAAGCAAGTGGCGCGGATGAAGAAATTTCTTAATTTCGTGGGTTTGGGAGTCGACCCACGAGGTGAATTCCTGCACAAAATGCGAAGAAGTCGAACTAAAGATGAGTTATTCTCAGTATGCTCTAGATTCATGCGTGAGGAGGGCAGGGGAGCAACCGCATTTCATGAACACTTTCCGTCAGTCGTAAGTCGAGTCCAATCGCCAGCATTGCTACCAACAATTAGCTCCTGTAGTTCCGAATTCGAATTCCCTTCCACCTAATACCTGGTCACATAGTTGCCAAATCAATGCTTCGCAACAATCATGTAGAGGTGGGCTTGGTGGGCTTGGGCTTGGGCAATGCAAATTTCATTGAGCATATCTAAACCATGAAGCGGCAAATGCCAATTCTACTAGGCGAAACGTCGATTCGTATCCTTTGGGCGCCTATCACTGCTTGTGTCCTGACATTTGCTTTACTTCTATGTGCTTTCCCTCCAAGGCAAACTCCCGAGACTGCATATTTTTTTCTTATTCCCTCCCTGTGGTGGCTTTCGTCTCGCCCCAGTTACAAGAGTGTCTTGTTGGCCTTTCTTTTTTTTGGTTGGCTTTACTATTTGACGCTCCTTTGGTGGTTAAGGCACGTTACTTTCTCCGGATTGTCCTTGGGTTCGCTTCTCCTTTCAGGATATCTCTTGATTTGGTTTTTGTTCGCACGGCGGCTAATTCCTCGTGGTCTCGAGGCTGGGTTCGGAACACGCCTATTGGTAATGCTTTCGCTTGCCTCAGCTTGGACTGCAATCGAATGGGGACGCAGTCAATTTGCCCTAGGCTTTCCTTGGTGTCCACTTTCCGTAAGCCAATGGCAGCGTCCCGCCCTGTTGCAGATTTCCGAGTGGACCGGCGGATGGGCGATCTCTTTCTTTCTCGTATTCTTCAACCTTTGCGTTGCCTCATACCTGCACCATCTTCTAGTTCGTCGCCGCAGGACCAAAAGCAAAGGCATTGCCAACAATATGTGCCCTGATGTCTATGTCGGACTGGCTTGTCTGGCAGTGATGCTATCTCCCGTTTTTTTCTCATCTCCAAACCATCAATACGAGGTGCCGATGCTACGTGCTGGTTTTGTCCAACCTTACCTTCTCGAAAAATGGGAATCGGGGAAAGCAACTCGACACAAAAACACACTTCGTCGACATTCACGTATTTTAGCCTCAACGAAACCAGACGTCATTCTTTGGCCGGAAGCTTCGACTCCATACGCAATAAACAAGGACACTGACTGGGTTGAAGAGATTTCCATACAAACTCAGCTTCCAATGATAGTGGGCGCAATAACGAAGTCCGTCGACCCTCCGCTCTCGTACAATTCCATTTGCTCCATTACACCTCGAAAAGGACTGACATCTGAATTTTACGCAAAGCGGGCGCTTGTCCCTTTCGGTGAATATATACCCAAGGGTTTTGATTGGATCCCAAATCTCGACAAACTTGTAGGACCAACCGGAAGGTTCGAGCCTGGCATTGAACCTAAAATCATATTGCTAGATGTAAATTCGACTGGAAAAACACTCAAGGTAGGACCGCTTGTTTGCTACGAGGACATTTTTCCTGATCTTGCGAGAGAAACGACAAGTCAAGGTGCTGACTTTCTCTTTGTCTCAACTAACAACGCTTGGTTCGGCGAGGAGGGTTGCGCAGAACAACACGCAGCGCACTCGGTGATACGGGCCATTGAAAACCGACGACCCGTATTGCGTAGTGGAAATTCCGGATGGAGCGGTTGGATCGACGAGCAAGGAGTTCGCCGCTCGGTAATGAGAGACGGAAACGGAAGTGTCTACTTCGAAGGAGCAGCTACCTTTTCAATCAGTCGTAACTCTTCTCGGATTAACCAGAAAACTTTTTTCTCAAGACATGAAAACTGGTTCGTCTACATTTGCTTACCGTTCATCGCAATAGGCTTTTTGATCAAGAGTAGAAAAAGCCATAATGAAAGCGCCGAAGACGATTAGCTCAATGCTTTTTGCTCAAAACTATTCGTGCATTTAACTTGCCAAAAACTTTTGTCTCTATTGTTAATTTTCTTATGGAATCTTCTTCCAGCAAACAGATAAATTATCAAGAGCTTCTGGATAGAATCCGCAGGGACCTACCAACTCTACCCACTATCGTTAACGAGTTGACCACGATTCTCAACAATCCCGACTCCTCTACGTTCGCCGTAGAGGAAATCATGACTTCGGATCAAAGTATGACGATGAAGATCTTACGGGTTGCAAACACTGCTTTTTATCGTGGGTCAAGAGAGCGAGTTGCGGACGCAAATGAGGCGATTGGAACTCTTGGCTTTGAAAAGATTCGCAACGTCATCCTTACGTCATCCGTCTTTGAAATGTTCTCAGGACCTTCCGCGGAAAAGAGGTTCAGTCTGGAGCAGCTTTGGAAGCACAGTCTTGGAGTAGCCGTCGCCTCAAGTGCCTTGACTAAGTATTTGGGTCGAGCAGGACATGATCGCGCCTACACTTGCGGACTGGTCCACGACATCGGCAAGGTTGCTCGCTATAAACTGGATAAGGAGGAATTTGTAAATGATTGCCAATATGCCTTGGATAAGAAAATGGATTTCCTGAGAGTGGAGTTGGCCAACCAGACTCCTCGTCACGATTACCTTGGCTATTTAATTTGCAAGAGTTGGGGATTGTCCCGGCATGTCGAATCCGTTGTCCGCTGGCATCACGAATCGAACCCTGAGCATCGCCTAAACGTTCACTCCGATGAAACTCATGAAGTTATTGACATAGTGACTCTAGCCAATTGGATGGTTCACATAACGGGTTTTGGCTTTAGCGGGCACGACCATACCCCTGCTCCATCCGATGCCATGCTTTCCAGACTTGCATTAGTCCGTTCTCAGTTGCCCACTCTCATGGAGTCTATACAAGGAGAACTGGATACAACTGAAGATTTCGTAAAAGTCCTGGAACCCTCTTCACATTAAGTTGATACGGAGGCTCGTTGACCCGGCAATAAGCTTGAAAACCTGACTTTAATTCTGTTTCATAGCTTCATTTTATTTTTCATGAATTCCGAACTTCATCCTAGGATTGACTACCAAAATTTGCTGATCCAGGTTGGTCAAGACCTGCCTACTATCCCTACGGTTCTGGAGGAGTTGTCTGCAATGCTTAAGGACGGCAACTCATCCACCCAATCAGTTAGGGAGATGATGGTTTCTGATCCTAGCATGACGATGAAGATATTGCGGGTTGCAAATAATGTTTACTACCGGGGCGCCCGTTCTCGAGTCACGGATGTAGAGGAAGCCATCGGCACTCTTGGATTTGACAAAATTCACATGGTCATCCTCACGACAGCTGTTTTCGAAGCCTTCTCTTTTTCTGGTAAAGACCTGAAGTTCGAACCTTCCGACTTGTGGCAACACAGTTTAGGAACTGCCGTAGCTTCTTCAACTATTGCTGAACTCACAGGTTTATGCGAACCACAAAGAGCTTACACCAGCGGTTTGATCCACGACATCGGTAAAGTTGCCCGACTACGACTTGACCCGGATTCCTTTTGCCGAGATGTCGGTGATGCATTGTACGACGAAATTCCACTTCACTACGTCGAGGAAAAAAAAGGTTCTCCCCTACATCATCGCTTGGGTCATCTGGTTTGCAACAAATGGGGGTTGAATCAAGATGTTGAATCCGTTGTTCATTGGCACCATGAACCTGAAGTCGAAAAACGGAACGGAATTGGCTCCGATGACCTTCACCGTCTCATAGACGTAGTATCATTGGGCAACTGGACGGCCCACGCTATGCATTTTGGTTTCAGCGGACATCGCTCCCATGGTAAAGCACCAGGTGTTCTCACTAACCGGATGGGTCTCCAAGAAGACGATTTATCTGAAGTCAAGACAAGGACTCGGGAATCGTTTAAAGAATTTCGAGCGTTTCTTGCCGTATTAAAGAGAATATCCAACACCAATTAGTAATCCGCAACAATAGCCTTGCCAACTTGAGGCTTCCCGTTTTTTTTAAATTGCCCGCTTAATTACCTCACAACGATTTCATTTCATTCACAACATTTATCACAATATTCAATGGCTACTAAAATAGGTATAAACGGTTTCGGTCGCATCGGGCGACTTGTCTTTCGCGCTCTGGTAGATCAAGGTCTGCTTGGAAACGAGTTCGAGGTTGTTGCTATAAACGACCTCGTTCCTTCCGACAACCTTGCCTACTTGTTGAAGTACGACTCGACACAAGGACGATTCGACGGAACCGTTGAAGCTCCGACAGACGATTCTCTGGTTGTTAACGGACATACGATAAAATGCCTCGCAGTTCGCGAAGGACCATCCGCCTTGCCATGGGGCGAATTGGGGGTCGACATTGTAATTGAGTCAACCGGACTCTTCGTCGAGAAGAGTAAAGCTGAAGGCCATATTGAGGCTGGAGCGAAAAAGGTTATTATTTCTGCTCCCGCCAAAGGCGATGTCCGAACTGTTGTCTTGGGAGTAAACGATCAAGATTTGTCTGCAGATGATCATGTCGTATCCAACGCCTCCTGCACCACCAACTGTCTTGCCCCCATTGTTAAAGTTGTGCTTGAGAACTTTGGTATCGTCGAGGGACTAATGACTACAGTACACAGCTATACCGCAACCCAGAAACCAGTGGACGGACCATCCGTCAAGGACTGGAAAGGTGGCCGAGCGGCAGCAATCAATATAATACCTTCTTCAACCGGAGCCGCCAAAGCCGTAGGTCTAGTATTGCCTGCCGTGCAAGGGAAGCTCAGCGGCATGGCTTTCCGTGTGCCTACACCGACTGTATCTGCAGTTGATTTGACCGTCAAAACGGAGAAATCCACTACCTACGAAGAGATTTGCTCCAAGATGAAAGAAGCGTCCGAGGGATCGCTTAAAGGAATCTTAGAATACACAAATGACGAAGTCGTTTCTGCCGACTTCATTCATTGTCCCGCTTCCTCAATTTTTGATGCCGGTTCCGGTATGGGGCTCAACGATACCTTTTTTAAATTGGTTTCTTGGTATGACAATGAGTGGGGTTACAGCAATCGTTGTGTTGATCTTCTTAAGCAAGTCTCAGCATTCCTCTGATTTTAATCGTTAATCGGTCAAAAGGCGCGGCCCTCCTAAAGGCGTCGCGCCTTTTAACATTTAGACATAGGGGAAAGAATCAATGCAGAAAGTAAAAACAGTAGACGATGTAGAATGGAATGGGAAAACGGTTTTTGTTAGGGTTGATTTCAATGTCCCCTTGGACGGTAATTGCAACGTTACTGACGACACTCGTATAGAGGCTGCCGTTCCAACTATTCGCAAACTCTCCGAATGCGGTGCGAAGGTCATTCTCGCCAGTCATCTCGGGCGACCGAAAGGTGAACGTGTTTCTGAATTGAGTCTAGCCCCAGTGGCTCCAATTCTCGCATCAAAACTGAAAGTACCTGTTTTATTTCTTGATGATTGCATAGGTGAGTCTGTCGAGGCGGCCGTAAACTCCCTAGAGAACGGTCAAGTGGCTCTACTGGAAAACCTTCGCTATCATTCTGGAGAAACTCAAAACGAACCCGAGTTTGCCGCAAAGCTCTCGAAATTGGCGGACTCTTATGTAAACGATGCTTTTGGAACTGCACATCGAGCTCACGCATCGACCGTTGGAGTAGCCCAGCTGCTGCAAACAAAGGTCTCAGGTTACCTCATTGAAAAAGAGATGGAATTTCTTGGTGAAAAAACCGCCCATCCAAATCGCCCTTTTGTTGTTATTCTAGGTGGAGCCAAGGTAAGCGATAAAATCAATGTTATAGATGCTCTCCTGGATAAAGCCGACGTATTGATAATCGGTGGAGCGATGGCGTATACATTTGCCTTGGCCAATGGTCAGACCATCGGCGACAGCCTAAGTGAACCCGATAAAGTTGAAGTGGCCAAGGCCGCCCTCAAGAATGCCTCCGCAAAAGGCGTTAAGTTTCTACTACCCATTGATACTTTGATTACAGACTCCCTTGATTTCAAAGCAAAGGCTCTTGGCGAAACCCAAGTTGTCGAAGGTGACATCCCGGACGGCTGGGAAGGAGTTGACATCGGGCCTCAGACGACAGAACGATACGCTGAAGAGGTTTCTCGCGCTGGCACAGTGCTCTGGAACGGGCCGATGGGAGTTTTCGAAATCGAAGATTCAGCCAAGGGAACTTTCGCAGTAGCCAAGGCCGTTGCCGAAAGTGATGCTATTTCCATTATTGGCGGCGGTGATTCCGTTACCGCAATCAACAACAGTGGCTACGGCGAACAAGTTTCATTCATGAGCACCGGTGGCGGGGCCTCTCTCGAATTTCTCGAAGGCAAAGATCTCCCAGGGGTTATGGCTCTCGACCTCAAATGAATCAACTCTAGTAACAATCTAAACAACATCCAAAATCAAAATGTCTAGAAAGTATCTTATCGCCGGAAACTGGAAAATGAACAAAACGGCTTCCGAGTCCGGCTTACTCGTTCAGCAAATCCACTCTAGTGTTGGTTCTCAAAGCACTGTGCAAGTCGCCGTGTGCCCCCCCTTCACCTCGATGGGGAAGGTATCGGAAGAGCTGGAGGGCTCCCAAATTGCACTAGGAGCTCAGAATGTGTATCATGAAGCATCAGGTGCCTATACAGGTGAGGTTTCAGCCGAAATGCTTAGAGACCTGTATGTAACCTATGTCATTTTAGGCCACAGTGAACGTCGTCAGTATTTCGGTGAAACAAGCAAGTCGGTAAACAACAAGATTCTGTCGACAGTTGCAGGCAACTTAAAACCCATCTACTGCATAGGGGAAACAATTGAGCAACGCGAGAGAAACGAAACTTTGGATGTTGTCAGAACGCAAATCCGGGAAGGCCTTGAAAACTTCTCCGATTCGGAAGTAGAAAATCTAGTGATTGCCTACGAGCCGGTCTGGGCTATTGGCACAGGCAAGACCGCCACTGACGACATGGCGCAAGAGGTTCATTCTTTTATCCGCAAAACCCTCGCTGAACTTTTCGGCGAAAACGCAGCGGAAACTATCCGTATCCTTTACGGTGGTTCAATGAACGCTGGAAACGCATCGGGATTATTATCTCAGCCTGATGTGGATGGAGGGCTGATTGGGGGAGCTTCGCTTTCGCAAAAGTCCTTTTGCGGAATCGTACAAGCCGCTCTAGATTTGGAAGCTTAGCCGTACCAACTTCATTCAAAGTAAAGCACGCTCCCTGAGCACAACTTCATTATCTATCCGGCACCATGCTTTATTGCCTCAACACAAGCACGATCAAGCCGCAGTCATTGATCGACAAGATCAGGCTCGCTGGCGAAGCGGGATACGATGGCATAGAGCTCTGGTTGAACGATGTTTTTGAACATGTAGCCCGCGGTGGAGAGGTTTCCGATCTGGAGAAAGCTCTCGCGGATCACGGTCTAATCGTTCCTTCCGTTATTGCAATGAGACAATGGGGTGATTTTCAGGGATGGGAACATCAACTAGTATTGGACGAAGCAAGACGACGATTTGCACTTGGAGCTAGACTGGGAGCTCCATTCATTGTGGCAACTCCTCCGATGGAGTCGACTGAGACCGAACACCTCCCTGAACGATATCGCGAGTTGCTGGAGATCGGTCGAGAAGAAGGCATTAGGCCAACATTCGAATATATTAGCTTTTTTAAGTCAGTACACTCTCTCAGCAGTGCCTGGGAAATCGTACAACAAGCGGATGATCGTGACGCAACGCTCATTCTCGATGCTTTTCACAACTGGAACAGCGAGTCCACCCTAGAGCAATTAAGAGCGATTCCCGCGGATCGGATTAGTCATTATCACTTGGACGACGCTCATCCCGGTAAGCCTGCAAAGTCCCAAACTGATCCTGATCGGGTGATGGTCGGCGAAGGTCAAATTGACCTTGCGGCGGAAATTGCCGTGCTTCGTGAAATGGGTTATGATCACACCGTCAGTCTCGAACTCTTCAATGAGCAACTCTGGTCAGCAGATCCCTTAACTGTCATTACGACAGGACTTAAACGCATGAAGTCTCTTTTTGAAGAGTAATCGGTATTTACTTTATACCGACCTAGTTACCGTAATCGAGTAATTTTGCAGCTATCCCAAACCGTAGGTTTCTCAAAGAGTGGTGAGCTTCAGAGGTGTTGGCATATTCAAGTAAAGTGAGCATCACCCGAAGAGCGGTGGGCATAATGTCCGCTCGTTCCATGGGAAGCGGAGGAAACCGTTGAACACGTTGATCAATAGGTAAGAATGCGGATTCAGCTAAAAAGGCAGACAAGTCAGAGGAAGAGAGAATTTCGCATTCCTCAAAAGATATATTTTTAGCTTCGGCGAAAACAGCACGAGCGGTTGCGAACGCCCCACCTGTCGCAACCATGAAAAATGGATGAAGAGGGAAGGGGAAATCACTAGCAGAGAGAGTTTGATGGACGTGAGTGGAAATCACATCCATCTCCGACTGGGATGAAGGCAAGCAGGCATTCTTCACGAATCGCTTGGCAAGACGGACGGCGCCGAGCGGAAGACTAGCAGTTGCTCGAACGGTTCGATTCTCGACGCGAATGAGCTCCAAGCTTCCGCCACCAAGATCACAAACTACGTAGTTTGACTGATCCGAAAACAAGCTGTCTGTGCCAACTCCCTGTGCTATGCCAGTAGCTTCTTCGTCGCCTGAAATAATATCCAATACATAACCAGTAACCATGTGGACTCTATCTGCAAAAAGCTTACCATTAACAGAGTCACGCACGATACCTGTCGCAACGATTCGAACACAAAAAGGTTCATATGGAAGCGATTCTTGAAGTAGTCTCTCGATTGCCTTCAGTCCTTTAATTATACCGTTTTCAGTCAGAATACGCCCGCCGGCCGAATGTTTACTCTCAATGCGAGTGGCATCACTCCTTTCGTGCTGCACTTTCAAATCCCCCAGAGAAGACAACTTAGCGACAAGCAACTTTATTGTGTTGCTTCCTACGTCTATAACAGCGACCGATCCTTCAGATGCCACTGACGAGTTCCGAGTCATCCGATAAAAGTAGAGACAATTTCCCGACTATAGTCAGCAGGCTAAAGGACATAACCTTCGGGTCCTACTATTAAGACAAATTCACCCTTGCCGCTCTTCTCAGCAAATGAACTCTTCAAGTCTGAGATTTTTCCTACATAAAAAGTCTCATGAATTTTAGTGATTTCTCTGGCAATGCATATGTTACGGTTAGGTCCAAAAATATTTTCCATATCAGCCAAGGCTTTTGCCACTCGATACTTTGATTCATAGATCACTAAAGATCCGGAAAAATCCTTCCACTTGTTAAAAGCCTTGCATCGTCCGCCACTTTTACTTGGGAGAAATCCAAGGTAAAGGAATTTGTCGGTTGGCATCCCGGATACGGCAAGAGCCGTTATCGCCGCATTTGGACCAGGGACAGGAACGACAGGCAAATTGCGGCGGCGGCATTCTCTGACTAAACGAAAGCCTGGATCTGAAATTGCGGGAAAACCAGCATCTGAAACGAGACCTATCTTTTCACCGCGCTCGATCCGATCCGCTAACTCGGAAGCTTTTCGACGTTCGTTTTCTTCCCTGTAGGAAGTGGTCGGGACTTTGATACCAAAATAAGCGAGCAGTTTAGCTGTCACGCGGGTATCTTCGCATGCGATCAAGTCGCATGCGATTAAACTGTCCTTGGCACGAAGTGAAAGATCGTCAAGATTGCCAATGGGTGTGGCAATCAAGTAAAGCCAGCCTACGCTAAATCTCTCGTCCCCGCGATTCAAAAGGGAGAATGCAATTATTTGCTTAGCGACGGAATCCGCCTTTATCGAACCCACCTGGAAGACTGTATTCCCAATTCGCGGGACGCCCCTGAGGCATGCGAGAATCTTCTGGAGTCGCCGTAAAGCAACCGGTAAAAGCGAGTACTGTAAGAGACAGGAAAAATAATGACACTAATTTCATTCTCATTATGCTATAAGGTTTTGTCGGAGTGCGGAACAACTTGAATTACGTCGCCGGGGCGGAGGCGTGAAGGGTTTCCAAATCGTGGAAGTATATAGGCCAGCGAATAATTCTTTGCGGCATTCTGTACTTTTATTCGGGCCATGGCTTCCTGTGCCTTGTAGACTGTCCAAATCCCTCCTCGGGCGAGTCCTTTTTCCGAACCGACGGGTAACATAAGCATTCCAGAACCCTTATCGATTCGAGCTATGCTGGTAGCAAGACCGTACTTACTGACTTCTTCTAGCGTCGTGACAGTACCCGCAGGACTTGGGGGAGGGGGAGGAGAATTAGCTTCTTCACCAATACCGGCAAAGACATTATCAGTTTTGTTTGCATCACCGGCTACGTTTGCACCTGTTTGCTGTTTCATCATGTAGTCGATTCCAGTCTGGTAGCCACGCTTTTCGGCAATCTGAATTTCACGGGTAAGATCATTTACTTTGGCTCCGTGCTGGGCCTTAAGTTCATCAATTTGGGCAAGTCTTTGCTCATCTAAATCCTGCTTTTCCTTTTCCAGTTGGGCGGTCAAATCCTTCAAGCCCTTCACTTCGGTCTCAAAAGCTTCCTTTTCCTGTTGGCGTTCTTCCTTCTCATTGGCTAGGTCGGCCTGTGAACTCTGGAATTTAAGTTCGAAATCTCTCGAGGAAGCTTCCCACTTTTCCTTCTCTTCCTTCATGTTGTCATATAAACGTTGAGATTCACGAAGTCCGCGATCACGGTCTGCAGTCATTTGCCGTGAACTGTAAAGTTCGGACAGAGTATCCTTTCGGGCTTTGTAAAACTTCCCAAGCAAAGTGCGAAGTCTGTTGTGGTGAGAGACGCCAGGGATAAAGTTCCCACTCTCATCTTTAACATTCTCTTTGAATAAATCTATGTCGGCGAAGTTATTCTTAAGATTGCCGATGGACTCGGGCTCGACTTTCAAAATAGGACTTTTCTTTGGGTCAGCCGCATCCCAAGACTTGGTCTCACCATTCCAGATGAAGGACCCTTGGCTGAACTCTTTGGTCACCTCTTCTAGCTTAGTGGTATATTCCTTCTTTTTTAAAAAGGCATCCTCGGAAGCTTTCAACTCATTGACTGCCTCAGTTAAGGGGTTGGGGTCGTTTGGGCTGGTAACCGGTTCGTTTGCATCGAACACATCCATCAAAGCCTGTTTCTTGTCTTTAACGTTTTTCCACTGCGATTCCTTGCTAGATTGGAGTACCTCGTAACCATTCGCAACTTGTTCTTTGAGAAAAGCTTCGTCTTGGGCTATGTAGCTTTCGTGCTCGAGCCATAAAAAAAGGGCAAGGCCCACGAGACCAAATAAACTAAAGAGGCGTAATACAACTGCGAAGGCATTCATAGGCAAAAAAGCTTTAAAACTAAAAACTTAGAGCTCCAACAGGGCTAATTGCAAACTCATTCTATTTCTAAAAAAATGGATCGATAAGAAAATTAGTGCATTTAAAGATTTCACTTTAACGTTTAAGCGCAATATCCATCGCATTAAGGATAGATGCGAATTTGATAAACTTGGACTCGGTTATGACCGTGAGTGGATAGAAGCTCTATTTCAATTGCCTTGGTCTGTACGGGGTCGAACTCGTGGGAACGAAATCCAAGCAAGTTGTCCTCAACTGTAAGCAATTCGCGCCAGTGACCATTCTTGCCGGATCCATAGATTTTATAAGAACGAGGGATGGTGGGAATAGTCATCCGAGGCAAAGCGGAGGGATGGGCGGGAAATGCATATTCCAAGCATGCATCGAAAACGAGATCTATCCGAGAAATTGTTTGCGGCGAATCCCAGTGCAACTCAAGAAATTCAGGAAATTTAAAGTCCGTGGGTTCCGAAATCCAAAGATTCGGCATTCTCGAAGGCCTAGAATAGCCGTCGGCGACGTTTTCAAAACCATAGACAGGTTGCTTCGGAGTGAGGCGAAAGCAGTAACCGGAAGCGGGCCCAGGCAGTGCCGGAAGAACCGGACAATAACTTGAATAAGGATTCCTTGACGTAGTCTTGTCATCAGAAATTGGCGAATGCCTGAGAACCCCAACGGGGGCGTTTTCTTCCAAAAAAGGTACCACATGGATATTTCCCTCGATTTCAAGAAAATGCCAACCTTTTGATTTAATTCTGGATTGCAGTGGCAACTTAACCCATCGACCGGATTTTTTTGACAAATCGATGGATGCAGTGTCCAAACAATCACCAGGAATGGTTGAACCGTTGCTAGCGCCCTCTAGCAAACGCACATTCAGGCGGCAATCATCTAGAACCTCAAGATAGAGATCAATCCCTTCGATCGAGTCTGTAATCACAGGAAATTGAAGTAATCTATTATCCGAAGAAGCAGTTGCAGGCAGCACGGGATGCTCGAGAGAGCAACAGGCAAGAGCAGTGGAGGCTGTGATTCTTGCTACTCGAGCAAGATCATCAATATCTTCAACGGGATCCGGCCCGCATGAGTGATTCAATCGCGCCAAATCGCGCCTAATGCCTTCCACGTAGTTTGGTTTGGCCAAAGTTCTTGGCTGACGGCGGTCCAAGGTGGATCTGGCTGCGACGAGACCAACAGCTTCCCCAAGTTGAGCTGATGCAGGAGGATGGCGCAGGCATGCCGAAACTCGGTGAGTGACAGATGCATGCTCGCCAGCGACCATCAAGTTTCGAACCTTATTGGAATAAAGACATGAAAGAGGTATTCCATATTGCCCTGGCAGGGCCATTCGACCAATAGGAGATGAAAGTAGTGCCGCAGGACCATCAAGAGGCGCACGAGCCATGGCAATATGATCTCCCCTTGGACGACTAGCTTCAACTTCCTCGGGGGTTAGGGATTCTTCTCCTTTTATCCGAAAGCCATCTGAGCGAATCACGCTCAATGAATACCATGATAATGAAAGTTTTTCCGCAAGGTGAACGAATGGCGAACGGTTTTTAATGTAATCCCAAGCGGAATAAGCAATTTCGGCAGCCTCGGGAGCAGATCCCCCCCTGTACTTCGCCGCCCACTCCGCAACGTGGAATCCTTGCGGGCCAAGCAGGAAAGACTCTGAAAAAGGTAAGCGAGCTGCCGGGTCGTTGTCCTCCCAACGTAATCTGACCCAAGAAGGCAGAGCAAAAGGAATAGGCTTTTCCGCAGATCGTATTTCCATTGTAATGGCAAAACGACTTTCGGGTGCCGCGGCCCCGGAACCAAACAAAGGAGACAGCTTTGCATATTCTTCCTGCTCGGTACTATTTTCGCCAGGAGCACCGGATAGGACTGCGAGGGAACCGTTTCCCGTACAGTCGATATAAGTCGGCGCCATGAAACGCAGACGAGAGCGACCTGTAATATCCATCCCCGTAACAGAAAGAATTTTATTTTTTCTCTCGTTCAACTCAGCTTCGATTACAGGAAGATCATTGTAAAATAGTAAACGTTCTTGGCCACGAACGAAATCGGTCAATACCCGATCCCGACTTTCGTATGTTCCATCAAAATTAGAAGCCAAGTCCGTGAGCAAAATTTCATCCAACAAGCCCGTTTCCCGAAAATAGGCGAAGTTTGGAATCGAACCATCCTCCAGCGGGAAACGAACTTCCCGACCGATACGACCTCCAAGACTCGAGCGAGCCTCCACCAACGAGACAATAGCGCCCGCTCGCGCTGCAGTGATGGAAGCACAGATTCCAGCCAAACCTGCACCCACCACGACTACGTCACATCTTTGGGAATGATATTTCAACTTTTAATAGAATCCCAAGAGCAAATGAAATTATCCGGGGGGTGAAAGAAAAAGAAAATTTAATTTCCTCCAGTCAATTGAAATATGCAAGGATCAATGGTACATCCGCTGTAGTTCTTTTTGTTCAGCAGATCGTCTTTAAGAGAGTCTGAGATTAACCTTAGTTTATAGTGACAATTAAGCTTTATTTATAGTTTGACCGAAAGGGAAATGATATTGTAAGAAATAACCCCGTTGCATATGAAACTGTTTTAGGATGTCCAACCTTTTGCCTATTGACTAGTCTTTGTTTGTCCGAACATTAAATGATCCTGCCAAAACGCCGCTGTACTTCACTCGATATTCACCCATCGTCTGTTAGCTCCGCCGAACACAATCTTTACGATTCGTACTGTTTCTAGCCAGGACAAACCCTGCGATTAGAAACTAGTCTTTTTATTAGCGCCCTCACGGCGAGAATATTAATTATACACGAACACTCGTTCACACTAGCACGCCATGGGCAACATCTTTCCTCGCTGGACCAATACGCTACCCCTCAAGGTTATTGTCGGATTTGGGCTAATTGGTGCTGCAGTCTCAGCAGGCATAAATTACTACGCCACCCCTAAGTACACTCGCGTCGGCTATCAACCAACACAGCCTGTTTCTTACGATCACAGTTTTCATGTAGGCGAACTCGGACTGGATTGCCGATATTGCCATCATGGAGTCGACAAGTCTGCCCATGCCGGTGTTCCCGCTGCCAATATATGCATGAGTTGCCACAAGACTATCAAGGCGGATTCCCCTGCCTTAGAACCAATTAGAAATAGTTATTACGGTGAGGATAAAAACAAAGACGGTATTTTAAGCAAAGAGGAAGACACGAATAACGATGGCATACTCAGCCAAGGTCCCGCAGTACCTTGGACTCGTATACACAAGGTACCGGACTACGCTTACTTCAATCACGCCATTCATGTAAATCGTGGTGTAAGTTGCGTTTCATGCCACGGTAGGATCGACCAGATGAAAGAAGTCTCTCATGCTAAACATCTAAGTATGGCATTTTGCTTAGATTGCCATCGTAATCCAGAAGATTCACTTCGACCTTTAGACAAAGTTACGGACCTTTCTTGGCTACCCTCACTCACTGATAGTGAAGATCCTTTAGCTATACAAGCCCACGCAGGCCTGAATTTAAAGGAAAAGTGGGGAATTCACCCTCCCGTTAGCTGTACCGGTTGTCACCGATGAGTATGAATATCTCAAACGAAAAAGATTCCTCGGGTTCTCGCTATTGGAAAAGCCTAGACGACTTGGCTCAAACCCCCTCTTTCCGAACTTGGGTTGAGCGTGAGTTCCCACAGGGTGCTTCTATGCTTGATGGAGTACAAAGACGCAACTTCATGAAAGTAATGGCGGCGTCCTTTGGTCTTGCGGGTTTTGGAATGACAGGGTGTCGAAGGCCGGAGCAGGCAATCATGCCATATGGACGTTCACCCGAGGAGATAATCCCGGGAGTCCCCGTTTATTACTGCACTTCCCAACCTAATTCTCATGGCAACCAACCCCTTATTGTTGAAAGCCATCAAGCTCGTCCAACTAAAATCGAGGGAAACCCTTCTTACTTACCTTCAGGTGGGGCTACTGATATTTATGCTCAAGCCAGCGTACTTAATCTTTATGACCCAGACAGAAGCCAAGGTAGCTATGTTAAGAAAAAAACTTCTTCTAAAAGTGGTGACGAGGTTAAATGGGAAAAGATTTCCAGAGTGGATGCCGAGAAAGAAATAAGTAAACTTTTATCTTCCGAGTCTTTGTCCAGTGGTTCGATCGCTGTACTTGCTGACAAATCATCTTCACCTTCCCGTGCGGATCTTGTGCAGAAGTTAAAAGACAAAGGAGTGTTCTGGGCTGAATACGAGGCGATTGATTTTAATGGTCCGGCAAACGCCTTAGCTGATGCGCTTGGTGTTGATGGTTCTCTAAGGGTTCTACCAAAACTGGGAATTGCGAAACGTATCCTATCCATCGATTGTGATTTCTTGAGTTGCAGAGAGCCTGAAGACTCATCCAATACAAGAGGTTTTTCGAAAGGACGCAAAGCCGACAGCCAAGACGACGTAAGCAAAATGAACAGACTTTACTCCGTAGAGTCTGACTTGACCCGAACTGGAGGGGTTGCGGATCATCGCCTTCGCCTTGAGTCCAGCAGAATGGTAAGCTTCGTAAATGCATTAGCCGCAGAAGTTCTCCAAGGTGTTGCTAGTGAAAAAATCATCAAGCATTTAAAGGATAGAGGATCCGGGGTTGCATCCCATTCCAATTGGATCAAAGAGACGGCCAAAGATTTATCTTCGCACAAAGGCAAATCTTTAGTTTTAGCCGGTAACCACCTTCCTGACGAAGTTCACATCCTAACTTGTGCCATAAACAAATCGCTTGAAGCCAATGGCAAAACCGTTGATTACGCTCATTTATCCGATGACGATGTTCCGGACGAAGAGAAATTCTCGGATTTAGTCTCCAAACTCAAGGAAGGTCTTGTCACGACTTTGATATTCATGGGTGGCAATCCCGCCTATCTTTCATGTGGCAATGTCGAGTGGTCCGAATTAACTAAGAATGTTAAAACAGTTCTTCGTTTCGGTTACGAGGTGGATGAAACTTCCCAGCTTGCAGATCTACATGTGGGTGCTTCACATTATCTAGAAAGCTGGGGCGACGGTCGAGATTGGTCCCATTCATCTTATTTCCCAATCCAACCCTTAATTTCTCCTCTCTTCGAGACATTCTCCGAACTTGAATTTCTCTGCCGTTTAGCTGGCATTGAAGATGATCCTAGGTCTCTAGTTGAGAAGAAATTCAATGAACTTTCTGAAAAAACAATTTCGTTTGAGGATTTCCTCAGAGTTGGACTTCTAAGACTTGAACAGAAATTCGAACCCGTAAACTTCGACCTGTCCAAAATTCTTGAATTCAATTTGCTCCTGCCAGCTGTACCCAGTAACGATTCATTAGAGGTTCTGTTGGTACCTGACTTCCATACTTGGGATGGTAGATATTCAAACAATGGTTGGATGCAAGAGTGCCCGGACCCGATGAGTAAGCTAACATGGGACAACGCTATTCTCGTAAGTCCCGTCATGGCAAGATTCCTAGAAGAAAAGCATCCCGACCTGAATTTGTTGCCAAAGGCTACAATGCTGAATAAAAACGGTGAAGTTGCCCCTGACACAGCAGTATTTGACTTGGGGAAGCAAGATTCTCCGATTGTTAAACTAAGTCTACCAAACGGTTCATTCATCGAGGGACCACTGCATGTTCAACCCGGGCTAGCTGATTACACTCTAGTCGCCACTCTGGGAATGGGCCGCAAGGTGGTTGGCAGGGTAGGAACAGGGACGGGATATGATTCTTCTGCACTGCTTGGAAATGATTCTTCTCGCATAGTTACGAGTGTTAGTCTCACGCCTACTTCAAAACGCAAAACTTTAGCAAATGTACAAGAACATTGGTCGATGGAAGGGCGTGCTATAGTTCGGGAGGCCAATGTTGAAGAATACTTGGAGGACGAAAACTTCGCATCAAAAATGGGAGCCGAGTCCCACTCCCCTCAGATTTACGGTCGTGACGAAAAAGCTTCGGTAAAGTTCAAAGCACAAACAACTCCAAGAGGGCATTCACTATACGAACATCCTGACCACAACTACGAAAAGAGCGACAAACCCGGGCTTCATCAGTGGGGGATGGCCATTGATTTGAATCTATGCACTGGCTGCAATGCATGTGTGGTGGCCTGCCAAAGTGAAAACAATATCCCTGTGGTGGGTAAAGATCAAGTGCTTCGTGGTCGTGAGATGCACTGGATTCGCCTAGACCGCTACTTTAGTTCTACAGAGCGAGATGGAGCGGAAATCCCCTCCGATGTTCAAGTTAACTTCCAAGGGGTCTCGTGCATGCATTGTGAAACTGCTCCTTGTGAACAAGTTTGTCCTGTAAATGCTACGGTTCATGACGAAGAAGGTCTCAATGCTATGGCCTACAACAGATGCGTAGGCACTCGTTATTGTGCAAATAATTGCCCTTACAAGGTCCGAAGGTTCAACTTCTTCGATTGGAATAAGAGAAAAACAGATCAGCTATATCTGGGTCCATTGGGTGAAGAAAACCCAAAACTGCCGACTATGGCAAACAACCCAGACGTTACGGTCAGAATGCGTGGCGTAATGGAAAAATGCACTTACTGCGTCCAGCGCATTCAAGAAGCCAAGATTCGAACCAAAGTCAATGCGCAGAGGACAGCAAAGTTTGAAACAGGTAAAAACGGTCCTGAAATCGAACTAGGCGATGAGCTTAAAGTACCTGACGGCACCATGAAAACTGCATGCCAACAAGTTTGCTCAGCAGATGCTATATCTTTTGGAGATTTATCCGATCCTGAGAGTGAAGTTACGAAGAAAAAAGAGAATCCAAGAAACTACTCGGTACTCGGTTATTTGGATACTAGACCACGAACAACTTATCTAGCGCGCGTTCGTAATCCTAATCCAGAAATGCCTGATTTCACTGAGAAACCTTACTCTTCTCGTGAATACCATGATCGGGCTCACCCTTCGCACGACGATCATGGACATGAGGGCCATGGCGAGCATCCCACTGGCGCCAACGGGAATTCCGACCATTAATGAGTTCTGCAACTACAGATATGGTGAAACCATCAGCCGAGATTCTGAAAAAGGTCAAGCCGGCTAAACTGGATGAGGTTCCACTTGTACTAAACAAGCGTAGCCTTCACTGGATCACCGAAAAAATTTGCGGAATCGTCGAGGCGAAAACACCTTCCTGGTGGTGGTGGTGCTTTATTTTTTCACTGTTGATAGCAAGTTTTACGGGAATGGGTTTACTCGTTCTAGTTTCCTCCGGAGTGGGAGAATGGGGAAACAATAATCCGGTTAATTGGGGATGGGCTATCGTCAATTTTGTATTTTGGATTGGAATAGGGCACGCAGGCACTCTGATTTCTGCAATTCTATGCTTGCTTAAGCAAAAGTGGAGGACTTCGATTAATCGCGGCTCAGAAGCCATGACAGTGTTTGCCGTCATGTGCGCTGGCATTTTCCCACTTTTTCATGTGGGTCGGGTATGGTTCGCGTGGTGGTTGTTTCCCATTCCCAACGCAAACAACATATGGCCTCAATTCAAGAGCCCATTGGAATGGGACGTGTTTGCAGTTTCGACTTACTTTACAGTCTCCATTCTGTTTTGGTATATGGGAATGATCCCCGATCTCGCCGTATTGCGGGATCGAGCCCAAAAAATGTGGCGAAAGTACTTTTATGGGTTTCTATCCATGGGTTGGAACAATTCAAATACCCACTGGCGAAACTTCGAGATGGCCTACCTCCTCTTGGCAGGGCTTTCCACTCCACTCGTACTTTCTGTTCACACGATTGTGTCGTTTGACTTTGCAATAGCCAACTTACCTGGATGGCACACTACTATTTTCCCCCCTTATTTCGTAGCGGGTGCTATTTTTTCGGGTTTCGGAATGGTTATGACCCTTCTCCTTCCTGTGCGTGCTGTATTTGGCCTCCACGACCTGATAAATCAAAAGCACATAGACAACATGTGCAAGATCACCTTGGCCACCGGAAGCTTAGTTGGGTATGCCTATGCCATGGAATTCTTCATCGCTTGGTACGGCGCCAACTCCTATGAGGGTTTTGCCTTTATCAATCGCGCTTTCGGTAATTACTGGTGGGCTTATTGGATCATGGTCAGTTGCAACGTAATTTGCCCTCAATTGCTCTGGTTTAAGGCCATCCGTGAAAATACTCCACTAGTTTGGGTCATTTCCATCTTTGTAAACATTGGAATGTGGTTTGAGCGCTTCGTAATCGCGAACACTACCCTGTCACGCGATTTTCTTCCCTCCAGCTGGGGATACTATTCTCCAACCGTTGTCGACATATTTACTTTCTTTGGAACATTCGGGTTCTTCTCGGTGCTCTTCCTTCTTTTCCTTCGGTTCCTGCCGCTCATGCCATTGGCTGAGGTGAAGTCCGTAACTCCGATGGCAGACCCACACGCCGGAAAGCATTAACCTTAGATCCCAATCTCTAAGCAAACATGGCAAATAAAGGCATAAAATATGGACTTACGGCGGTTTTTAATACCGCTAGTGACATCTATACTGCAGCCGCAAAGGTACGGGATGCCGGCTACACTAGTTGGGAATGCTACACGCCGATGCCTGTGCACGGACTTGATGCCCAAATGTATGGATTGGACGAAAAGGGCTTTCCCATACGCTCAAAAGTGCCCCGCTTCACTTTAATTGGTGGAGTCACTGGTTTTTTCACTGGTATGTTTATAGTCTGGTACATGAATGCCTACGACTACCCCCTCATTGCGGGCGGCAAACCGTTCTTCAGTCCGATTTTCCCTTTCCCAGTCTTTTACGAACTCACTATTTTATTTGCTGCTTTCGGGACGTTGTTCGGCATGTTTTTTCTCAACCGACTGCCTAGGCACAATCATCCTGTCTTCGAGCATCCGAAGTTCGGTCGTACCGGTGATGACAAATTCATGATTGTCATTGAGGTAGAAGACCCGAAATTCGATGATGAGGAAACAAAAAGTTTCCTTAATGATATTGGCGGGAAGTCTGTTGGTCTCATTCGTGAACCGGAGGAGTTTTGACATGAGATACTTCCTGTGGGTTTACGCTTTGGCAATCATCACTGTTGTCTCTATCCTAGGATTCCGTGGAGATATTTCCAAGAACCCGCCAATAGAAGTTTTTCCGGATATGGATCGACAACTAAAGTTTTTAGAACAATCCCAGAACAATCTTTTTCCGGATCGTCGTTCAGACCGACTGCCACCAGCTGGCTCTATTGTCAGAGGTAACGCCCTAGACATAGGTAATGTTTTTTCCTCTGACATCGACATTGCCTCCGAGGTGTTTCGGACGGGCAAGGATTCAAGCGGCAACTACACGGCACGAATACCCCCGCAAGTTGAAGTCGACATGGCATTGATGAGGCAAGGCAAAGAGGGTTATGACATTCATTGCAGCAATTGCCATGGGCAATACGGAAATGGTCGAGGTGTTACCGCTCAATTCGGATTATTGCCAAAAAACCTGTCTGACCCTAGTGGCAAATCTGCCTATCTTGAAGCTTTGCAACCATGGAGTGATGGTCAAATTTACAACGCCATCTCAAACGGCTCAGCCTCTCAAATCATGTTGGGCTTGTCGGATAAACTGAACCCCAAGGAACGTTGGGCAATTGTTCTGTATGTCAGGGCATTGCAATCCTATGTTGGGAATGCGCGTAAACAAGAGGTGGTCGAATGAGTGCAGACGAAACGATCGGAATTTCTGGTGGAAAGACGGACTTGTCTACAAAATGCCTAGGTGCCGCCGCCATTGGTCTCGGGGGCGGATTAATCGGTATTTTCATGGGAGTCGCAAATGGCGACAAGAACCCATTTTTAGGTTGGTTATGGGGTACTACTTTTTGGCTCAGTATAGCGATTGGCATGCTCATGCTGGTCATGCTGTTTCGAGTTTTCAACTCCCAATGGACTCCAGTCGTAAGACGCCAAATGGAACATTGCTTAGCTGTTTTTCCTTGGTTAGGACTCTGCTTTCTTCCTCTTATTCTAGTAGTTTGGTTTGGAGGCGATCAAGCAGGCGTCTTGTGGAATTGGGTCAACCCGGCCAGCGATGTCCCAGTAGCAGGTGAAGTACACAAAGTCGGCCATGACGTACTGCTTCAGAAGAAAAGTAGTTACCTTAACGTTTTCTTCTTCAGCATTCGAGTGATTGGCTATTTTGCGATATTCTGCTCATTATCCTACTGGATGCGAAAGGTTTCTTTCACTCAAGACCGTGACGGCGATTCAAAGTGGACCCAGTTAGGCCACAACATTTCTGCAGCCGGATTACCTGCTGGTGCTCTCGCCCTCACATTTGGAGCTTTCGACTGGTTTATGAGTCTTGAGTACCACTGGTTCTCGACAATGTTTGGAGTCTGGTTCTTCGCAGCATCCATTCGGGCAGGTTTGGCCGTTGCCATAATCTTATGCTTTGTCCTCGCAACTCGGACGGACTTGAAGGGGTTTTATAATTTCAAGGCACATCAATACGATCTTGCCTGCCTATCCTTGGCATTCACAGTTTTTTGGGCTTACATTAGCTTTTCCCAGTACTTCCTAATTTACAACGCCAACATACCGGAAGAGACTTTTTGGTACGTCATTCGAGAAATCAATCCGAACACCGGCGAGCGCACGGGTTGGTTTTGGGTATCCATGGGCTTAATTTTTGGTCACTTTCTCATTCCGTTTCTCTCATTGCTTTGGTATCGAAATAAGGTGGAACCCAACAAGACGCTAAAGATCGTAGTTTGGATACTTTGCTTTCACTTACTCGATCTTTATTGGAACATCATCCCAGGACGTATTCCAAATTCAGAATCTGCAGTTGGTTATGACATTCGATATGTTCTAGGCACTCAACTAATTTGGGGACTCTTCACCTTGGTTGGGGTCGGCGGTCTATGCATTTGGGCAGTTCTCAAAAGCTATCGCGAATCAGATGCTGAAATAATACCAGTGCGAGATCCACGCATAAAGGCTTCAATCAACTATCATGAGTAACTCGACACTTCAGCGCGCCGATGGCTGTAGCGTCTTCTTCTCCCTGATAGTCGCGACTGTTCTAGTTTTCGCCTTCTTTATTCTGCGACAGTGCCTTCCCTCCGAGGAACTGTCTCCAGTCGACAATCGAGTGATCAACGATAGAATAAAGAACGTGGCAGCCTATAGATCCGAAGAAGGAAATTTCACGGAAGCAATCGACAGGGCTCATGCCGAAATTAATTCAAGCTTGGAAAGTGTGATGCTAGAGATTGTAAAGGAGTACTCTTCCAACAAAGTATCCGACTCCGATGAGTCCAATGGAACCGGAACGGAAGGGGGTGAAAGATGAGCGATTCGAACGAAAGCTTAATCGACAAGTCCGCCCGTTTAGTCGTTTCTTTCTTCCTAGCTTCCGCCGGACTATGGCTTCTGGTGGCTGCTGCCTTAGCCTATGTCGTTGCCGCCAAGTCAACTGATCCAACTTTCTTGGGATCTTATGAATTTCTCACATATGGAAAAGTAAAGGCAGCTCAAACCAACGCATTCGTTTACGGCTGGGCATCCAATGCCGTTTTTGCAGTAAGCATTTGGTTACTTGCTCGTATAGGGCAAGCTGAAGTACGAGGAAGATTTTATCTCATCGTAGCAGGAGCGGTTTGGAATTTGGCTATTACTCTCGGGCTCGGAGGAATCTTCGCCGGGCACATGACCTCTTCCGATTTGATGGAAATGCCAGTTGTCGTTTGGCCTGCGCTGTTGGTGTCCTATTTTGTGATCGCTGCCTTGATTTTCGTCCTGCACCGATCTCGTGTCAACAGGGATACTTATGTCACACAATGGTTCGTATTGGCTTCGTTCCTCTGGTTTCCCGCTCTTTTTCTAGTAGCATGGCAAGGCTTAGAGTTAAACCCCGGTCGCGGAACAGTACAAAGCGTAGTATCAATGTGGTATTCGCAAAACGTTATTTGGCTTTGGATTACACCGATAGCTCTAGGTTCCGCCTACTACCTCATACCCAAGATTCTCGGGCGACCCATAGAAAAGTACTATTTGGCCATTTTCGGCTTCTGGTGCATCGCTTTCTTGGCCCCATGGTCAGGTCTTCATCATCTTGAAGGCGGTCCATTTCCAATGTGGATTCCCGCAATTGGAACAGTAATGAGTATCGCCATGGTTTTTCCTATCGCCGTTGCGTCCACGAATTTCCACGCCACTGCATTCAAGGACATTGGTAAAGTTTGGAACAACATTCCACTGCGATTCGTGATTTTCGGTACTATTTCATATACTATATCAAGTTACATCGGTATAATTTTCTCACTCCCCGCAGTAGCCAAAATCACACAGTTTTCGATTATCAACGAATTTCACTTTAATCAACGTGTATACGGTTTCTTCAGTATGATCATATTTGGTGTGGTCTACTATATGCTTCCTCGCATTACGGGGAGTAAAACGAACGAAAAAGCCGCATCCTTTCACTTTTGGACTTCGGCCTTCGGAGTAATGGCCCTTTTGCTAGCTTACCTTATCGGTGGACTCACACACGGCGTCCTTTCCCAACAGCCGGAGTTGGCTTGGGCTGAAAGTGTAATTTCCGCAATAAAACCTTATTTTTTGATCTCCAAGTTCGCTTTCATCATTCTAGCCATTTCACAATTGGTCTTCGTGGTTAACATTTGGCTATCGATAGTTTTCCCGCTATGTAATTGTTTCAACAAACTTTCCGATAATTCTGGAAAAGTGGGAAAATCATGAATAATCTTTTCACATTCTCGTTCGGAGTACTTCTCACATTAGTTTTCTCATGGCTGGCATTCATCGTTGGAGCCCGAAGTCAGTTCGGAGATCTTGAACCCACGGCAGAGGTTCTTGAGGCAAACGGTTCCATCCCACCTGAAGCTGAACTTCACCCGAAAGCTATGTCCGGAATTGCTCAACAAGGTGCCGAAGAATACGTGAAACTCGGCTGTATAACCTGCCACACCCAACAAGTACGTCTAGCCGAAGCTGGTTTTGACGTTGAACGCAATTGGGGAAAAAGAGCATCAGTCGCGCGAGATTATGTTCTTCAGGAAAATGTTCTCCTTGGAAATACAAGAATTGGTCCCGATTTGGCCAACGTCGGACTTCGTGGATTTACAGATGAGTGGCTTCATAAACATCTTTTCGATCCGCAGGCAACGGTTCCCGGGTCCATATGTTCACCAAGTCCTTTTCTATACGAAATCAAGGATGAAGCAACAAGCGGCACCATCGAAATTCATGATCATCAAGATGATCACTCCGATAGTAATACGAGCGTGCCTTCACGCCATATATTCCCTACTCTTCGGGCTCATAAGATAGTCGCTTATCTGCAAGCACTTCGCCAAGATTACGAATTACCTGAAATGGCTTTTGCAGAGGTGAATGAACCGATCCTCGTTGAACAAGATTCTGATACAAATGCCACTGTCGCAGAACTCCCGAAGTGGCTTTCAGACCAGATAATTTCAGGTAAAGAGATTTATATGAAGGCGGCTCAGGGTGGTGGACTCTGCTTCACTTGCCACCAATCCAATGGTCTTGGGCTTGCTGGTCAGTTCCCCCCACTAGTAGATTCGGAGTGGGTCTTGGGAGACAAACCGACTTTGATCAAAATAGCAATGTTCGGGTTAATGGGGCCGATTAAAGTTAAAGGAGTCGATTACAACCTTGCCATGCCTCCGCCCGGAATACCCCCAGGTTCCCTAACAGACCAACAAATCGCAGATGTTCTTACTTATATTCGTAACGACTGGGGTAATTCCGCATCTTCAATATCTCCGGCCGAAGTGGCCGCAGTTCGTTCTTCCGTAAAGGGTAGGGCACCTATGCAAATGTGGACGGCTCAGGAATTGAAAGGAGATTCCAAATGAGTACATCTAAGAAAAAAGATGTAAAGAAAGCCACCTGTTTGGATATGAATGACACCGATCTCGTTGAAGTACATGCCAAACTCGGTCGAGAAAAACACCCACCGACCAAACACTTTATTCAGGCACCACTGGTTTTCGTTTTTCTATTCGGATGTCTCATTTTTTTCTGCGCAATCCAACTAGCTCACAGCACGAATAACTTCCAAGTTCATCCGCCTTTACCTCTAGTTGAAATGACGATGGAGGAAAAGAAAGAGAAAAATCTGAAGCGCAAGTTGGCCAGAGGTAAAAAGTTGTTCAACAGTCGATGCGCCGCATGCCACAAGCCCGACGGATTAGGCGAGGGCTTGTTCCCCCCTCTAGTCAGCTCTAATTGGGTCACCACTGACCCCGGCATAATCACTAAGATCGTTCTCAAAGGTTTGAAGGGCGAAATCGATGTTCTGGGTAAAAAGTACGGTACTAATGTCAACATGGCCGCCCAAGGGTTAAGCAATCGAGAAACTGCAGACGTAGTCACCTATGCTCGTATGGCTTGGGGCAACGATGCCTCCGAGGTCACTGAATCACAGGTTGAGATTTACAAAGACGAAGCCTCGACGCAAGAAGGTCAATGGACAGGTGACCAATTGAAGGATATTTACAAAGACTCCTTTAAAGGCGACTGAACTCCTCCACTTCAGCAGTCCTCGCCAATCGGGATAAGGGCAGCATGTATCGTCAGTTCGATATTCGTTGAGTGTTTGAGCTTTATTCTTCAGAATATTAAAGATGTTCTGCTATCTTTTCTTTCTGTTTGTTGCGGCAGCATTCACATTGTCCCCTATCAATGCGGTCGAACAAACAGAAGATGTAGATGGCGCAATTCCTTCTTACGCCGAAACAGCAGAGGTATTTTTTCCTGAACTTCAAGAGGTTCTGACTCGTGTTGAAGGTAAAGCTCCTCTACTTCAAGAGGAAAACGAAAAGGTAAACGAGGCTACCGCTAACCGTATTGTTGCTGACTCCAAACGGGGATTTCGCATTTCCGTTGGATTAAACGGTCACTCCCTGCATGAGGATCGGCCTAATACCAACTACAATCAACAATACCGTTTTATGGCTTCCGCTTATGTCCATAAACCACTTTATCATTGGGGAGCCTTACAGTCCGAAAGTCAAATTGCAGAAATAGAGGAAAAATCATCCTCAGCATCATATGAAGACTTATTAAATAAACTCTCGGATCGAATTCGTTCTGACTACTTGAGCTTAATTCTATCAACCTATGGCATGAACCTTGCCCAACGCAGCTTGAAACTGGTTCAATCCAATGCCGATGGAGTCGCTGAACGACTTCGACTCGGACTCGTCACTGAGCTTGCTCTTTCCGAAGCAAAGACAGCTGTTCTCCAGCAACGCATCAAACTAGCCGAAGTCGAAAGAAAGTTGAACCAAAGCAAATTAATATTTATAGAAGAGACAGGATTTGATGGTAACCTTAGCCTTTCAATGACGAATAGCTTTATTGAATTCAGCGAAAATCATGCATTTGCCCAAAACTTGCCCTTAGATACCGGAGTTATTTCTTCAATTGGTCTTGAGGCGATAGGAAGAGCGATCGAGATGGAAAACAATCATATCGTTATTGCAGAATCGGGTTTACGCCCAAAATTGAATGTAGTAGGCGGTTTTTATCAAGATCGAGTAGATTTGCATGACAGTACTTCTTCCATTGAGAGAAACAACGTAATTGTTGGTCTTGAAGCCAATTGGTCTTTTTTCGACTCTTCGTATAGTCGTGGGAAAAAGCGTACTGCACTCGCCAGAAAACGGCGTTACGAGATGCAACTTGACCGCGAAACTCGAAGGCTTCGGATGGAAGTGAAGAACTTGCGCGATCACTTAATTACGCTGGGACGAATTATCGAATCGAGTCGACAACTCGTAGACGCAGCCGAAGACCGTTTTGAAAAAAGCCAGATTGAATTCGACGGCAACCGAATTACTCCCGAGATTTTCTTCACCTACCGACTTGCCCTCGACCAAAGTCGATTATCTCTTCTTACTTCCGTTGCCAACTACTTGAACGTACGTTCGCAATACATGTACATACTTGGTGCGGATAGTGAGTAACGGGTCTTTGACAACTCAAACCATGACGCCTTTACTGTAATTTGCATCGAGGTTCCGCCCACATAACTTAACATGAAGTTCTTGATTAAGATCGGTCTCCCAATAGGGGTTTTATCCGCTCTAACGTGGTGGTTCCTCGTGGGAGCGATTCCAGAGGCAATCGTTATTTCCGCGGGAAAAGGAACCGTTCGGGACGGCGTCCCAGGCAATGTAGTTATTCTCGCCGACCGAACGTACAACATAGTGTCGAAGGTCTCCGGAGTTATCGTCGAGACAGCAATGAAAACTTACGGAAAACCTGTTTCGGTAGAAAATAATTCCACCTTGGTGAAAATGGATAGCTATGATCTTAAAGTGAATTTGGATCAGTTACTTTACCAGCGTGACTTTTATGAGAAACGAATAGCCGCTGGCTCGGTAACGGCAATGAGGCTTGAAGCCGCTAGGCGCGAGTTCGAATCCTTGAAAACCCTTGCTGACCAAGATAAATTCCCGTTGGCTGAATTACAAAAGCACGAAGATTCCGTCCGCCAACTTGAAACCCAGCTCGAACAGGAAAAATTAACGGAAAGTCAGCAAATGGAAGACTTTCGGGTAAATGAAACACGCCTTCGAACGGAAATTTCAGCAATGACGATGGTATCTCCGATCGACGGACTGTTGACGAAGCTCTTGATCTCTCCCGGAGACATGGTTTTCTCGGGAACTCATCTCGGTCAAGTCGTCTCCCATAAAAGATTGGTGGAGGTGACTCTAAACGAAGAAGACTTTGCCGGAACTATGGAGGGACAGCAAGTCGCGGTCACACTCTTGTCTCGCGGACCTCAAATATTCGAGGGCAACGTCACCCGTCTTTCCGCTACCGTTGACGCTGCGTCAGGTCGTCGCAAGCTATATGTCGAACTTGAAGATGGAAACGAACACTTTACTCCCGGGAGCTCGGGCAGAGCCGAAATCATCAAATCCATACGGAATAACGCTCTTCTCGTACCTCGAAAGGCACTCATGGGTTCCGCCATATTCGTCGTAAAAAACGGAATTGCTGAAGCACGTGAAGTAAAAGTAGGAGCCCGCAATCTAATGACTGCCGAGATTATTGATGGACTGGAGCAAGGTGAACAGGTCATCGTGGAAACTCCACACCTTTTTCGCGATGGCCAGCAAGTGAAACCCGTCCCCGTCGGCGGCAAGTGAGCCTGTCGCTTCAAGTTGCCCTGCGATACGTAATGGCTCGAAAGCGAGCTATGGGGATGAGCTTGCTCGGCATTATATTCGGAGTGGCTTTCTTTGTCGTCACTCAAGCACAGACTTCCGGTTTCGAGACCTTCTTTATTCGTACGATACTCGGTACGAATGGCGCTATTCGTATATCTGATCGCTTTCAAGACGTAGACGGCACCGTCACCAAGGTGTCCGACGATGGTCAGGCGCGCTTTGTCTTTCACTCCCGCGAAGGTGCCCGGTACGTAGAGGGAATTGAATACCCCAAAGAGCTTCGTAAAGCGACCGCTGATTTCCCCGGAGTCACAGGTGTTTCGGAAATTCTTCAGGGTGCCGGCGTACTCAATACCGTTTCACGCTCTCACTCTGTTCGCATTCACGGAATACGAACTCGTGAACACATAGCCGTATCGGACTTGGAAGAGCAGGTCATTCGTGGAAGCATAAAGAATTTCCGGGACGACAGACAGGCAATCCTTGTAGGCAACCGCATTGCCGAACGCCTTAGACTGGAACCGGGTGATCGCGTCATTCTCGCCGGCTCACACGAGTCCTTGCATCTTCGCGTGGCTGGGATATTCGAGACTGGCGTAAGTCAAATCGACAAAAGTCGTATCTATCTCGACCTGTCCACCGCCCGCTCATTCCTCCGAAAACCGCACGGCGGTTCCATCTTTCAGGTGGGAATTCGTCACCCCGAAGACGCTCCTGCCGTAGCGGCTCAGATGCAAGAAACCTTTGCGCACCGGGTAGTTAGTTGGCAGGAACGGGAAAAAGTGTGGCTAGATGTATTTAAGGCCCTCCGCGTCTCTTCCGCCATTACAGTTTCAACCATCATCCTCTTGTCGGGTCTTGGCATGTTCAACGTCTTCGCCATCATGGTTATCGAGAAGACGCGCGACGTGGCAATCCTGCGTTCCATGGGTTTCTCTCCAGGAGATATCTCGCGCATATTCCTCTGGCAAGGTGCACTCGTGCTTGTCTTGGGAATAGTATTCGGTTGCCTCCTGGCCGCCATCGCCACCTATGGCATCTCTCGCATCCCCTTGCGCATACGTGGAATATTCTCAACCGACAACTTCGTAGTGAACTGGGACTTCTCACATTACCTTTGGGCAATCTCCATCGCAATAGTCGTTGTGGCGGTAGCCAGTTGGATTCCAGCCCGTCGAGCAGCTCGAATAGAACCCGCAAAAATCATCCGCGAAACCTTATGAATTCAAAAGTCAATGGCGCCACGCCGGTTCTTCGCGTGGAAAACCTAAGCCATTCGTTCGGTGAAGGCCAGGCTAGGGTGGAAGCACTCCGTGGCGTATCCTTTGAGGCGAGGGCAGGAGAGGTGACCGCAATCGTCGGACCTTCCGGCTGCGGTAAGAGTACCATGCTTTATCTCCTAGGCTTGCTCGACCAACCCGACTCTGGTGAAATTTACCTCCGCGGCAAGCCAATGACTCAAGCCGATGACTCCACGCGTACCGCTCTCCGCAACAAAAGCATCGGTTTTGTCTTTCAATTTCACTTCCTAATCAAGGAATTCACCGCACGAGAAAATGTGGCCATGCCGCTTCGCAAGGCGGGCGTCCTTAGCGACGAAGCTCTTTTCCAAGCAGAAAAGTTCTTAAAGCAACTTGGTCTCTCCGATAAAGCCAAACGCTTTGCCAACAAGCTCTCCGGTGGTGAGCAACAGCGAGTTGCCATTGCCCGAGCACTCGTCAACTCTCCCGACCTCATCCTAGCGGACGAACCCACGGGCAATCTCGACGCCGCTAATTCCGATCGAGTCTTTGATGTCCTCCTCAAATTTGCCCGAGATAACGGTCCTGCCGTCATCCTAGTCACCCATAATCCAGAGTTGGCCAAGCGCTGCGATCGCCGTCTTCCGATGCTCGACGGTAAATTCGTGGAAGAGTAATGATCTCAACCAAATAGGGCATTATCCCTAATAATCTGATTCTGCAGAATTGTTGTCGAAGATTTCGAAAAATATACCTGGCTATCCTTTTGACTAGGAAAGTCCTCTAGCCTTGCGAATTAGGTCGTGAGCTTGGTTGATGCGTGCGAGTTGGTCGTTTGCAAAGGTCGTGAACTCAGGCGGCAATCCCTTGGATTGAATTTTATCGGGATGGAAGGCAGCGCATTTCTTGCGGTAGGCGGCTTTCACTTCGGCATCGGCGGCAGTCTTTGAGACGTCCAGAACATGATAGGAATCGTCGAGTGAGAAGGAAACTCCGTCGGGATCGTCGGAAGGAGGGGCGTAACCTCCTTTTACCCAGGACTGGACCGTACCGCGAGGCAAACGAAGGCATTCCTCCCCGCGAAGCAGAATGCGGGCCTGCAGTTCGCTCATTTTTCCGTCCTCGGCCCTAGCCATCTCGAAAAGGCCTCCGAGAAAGGATTGGGCGACGGTGGGGTCGAAACCTATTAGCTTGCCGGTCTGGGCGAGGTAATCGTCGATCGGGACCTTCCCGTCCTTGGCCTTGCGGAAAACATTGATGGAGAACTCGCGCATCTTGTCGGAGAGCCCAAGGCGGGCCATAAGGCTCTCAGCGACGTTGATTTCGGCCTCGGACACGTGCCCGTCGGCCTTGGCCACCTTAGCGAGGCAAGAAAACAAGTAGGCGAGATAGAGAACGCGCGCCTTTTTCTCGTCGGTGACCTCAGGGTTGTCCTTGTCGTAGGCATGACCGAAGGCGGCGCCCACCAATGCTCCTATGGGACCGCCGAACATGCCTACGCCCGTACCGATGAGCTTTCCCCACCAAGTCATGGCTTTTTCTTGTCGCCCTTCTTTTTCCTCCGCTTGGGTTTATTGGGAGAGGGAACTGCGTTGCCTGAAGCATATTCCGGGTTGAGCTCGGTTGGAAAGGGTGCTTTTACCGCTTTTCGCCAAGCGAGCATTGCGGCGTGAAGTTCCTGAGCCTTTTCCGGGTTTTCCTTCGCCAGATTGTTCGTCTCCGATAAATCTTTTGCGGTATTGTAGAGCTCGAGAACACCGTCCTCGAAAAACTCGATCAGCTTCCAGTCGCCCATACGGGTCGCAGCCGCGGGGGTGGTGCGAAAGTGACCGTGGCGGGCGGTATAGCCCTGCAGGTATGCGGGAAAGTGCCAGTGAATAGCCTTTCGTGAAAGTTTGGCCTCGGCGTTTCGAAGCAAGGGAGCGATACTTACGCCATCGAGCTCGTAGCCCTTGGGCGAGGGTGATCCCGTAGCCTCGAGGAGGGTGGGATATAGGTCGATGCCGATAACGTTTTCGCGGCAGATAGATCCGGGCTTGGTTACGCCCGGCCATTTCACGATCATGGGTTCGCGAATACCGCCCTCGTAGAGCATGCCCTTGGATCCCCGCAGAGGCGCATTGGAAGTGACCCCGCCGTGCCCGCCGTTGTCGGAGAAGAAAATGACGAGGGTATCGTCGGCGAGTTCGAGTCGACTCAAGGTTGCGAGCACCGCCCCGACGCTGTCGTCCGTACTCTCGATCATGGCGGCATAGGCGGGATTCTTGTGTCGCTCGGTCGGTTTTTTGGATTGGTACTTCTTCTTGAGTTCTGGCTTTGCCTGAATCGGGGTATGCACCGCATAATGAGTCAGATAGAGGAAGAAGGGCTTGTCCTTGTTGGTTTCGATGAACTTGCATGCCTCGACACCGAGCCGGTCGGTCAAGTATTCGCCCTTTTCCTTGTTTTCCAGATTAGGATACTTGTACGGACTATGGTAACCGCCTCCGCTGGGACTGCCCCAAGACTTGCCCGCGACGTTTACGTCGAAACCTTGCGTGGTCGGGTCATCTCCCAAGTGCCATTTGCCCATGGTTGCGGTAACGTATCCCCCGTGCTGCAGGGCTTCGCCCATAGTCACGAACTCCTTTGCCAAATGGGTCGTGTTCTTAATGGGAATAAGCTTTCGATGCTTAGACAAACCTCGATCCGAATTGCCCACTGTATAAACTCCATGTCTGGGGGAATACTTGCCGGACATCAGACAGGCTCGACTTGGAGCGCAGTTGGGAGCATTGGCATAGGCGTTCATAAAGACCATGCCGTCCTTGGCCAACTTATCGATGTGCGGGCTCTCGTAATATTTCGATCCCATGAATCCGAGGTCGGTCCAGCCGAGGTCGTCGATGAAAAAGAAAACGATGTTCGGCTTGGGTGCACGATCCGCACCGAAAAGCGCTCCGGCGAGCAAACTAGCGAATAAGACAAGAATGTACCTACGAGAAGTCATTTCCCAAGAATGAAGCCAAAATCGCTTTATCGTCAAGCGGGTAGAGTCGGACAATCGGCTTATTGCCGAAAGGAGCAGGCGTTGTCTATTTCGTTGTGACTACATACCGGGCAACTCTTGCAAAAGCGCAGATTCAGCCAATGCCCGAAAGCAAGGGAGATACCTGCGCAGGCGGCAAAGAGATAGTGAGCGACATCAATTGCGCCCGCATGGTCATGACCATGTCCGTGGGCATCAGGTCGAAGTAGCAGGAAGGTTAATCCCGAGCCGAAAGCAAGAAGAACCCAAAATCGACGATGCTTCAAGTAACCTCGAAACAAGGTGGAACCGGCAATTAAAAGAGAAACGGCAACCACCGTTTCCTCAAAGCCTTCCTTCCAAAAGAATGAGCCGGCCAACAAGGGGAGAAAAGGAAGGAGGAACGGAAGTGAGATGCAATGAACTGCACAAAGAAAGGATACGAACATACCCGCGCGATCAAAGCGATCCCAAGAAAATGCCTTAAACATAAGAAAATCTCCACAAAAGGGGATTGCGCCTAAAATGCAAGTTCTTTGCGATAAAGAAACAGAACAAGCTTAGCGACGAGCATTCACCTGCATCGGGGTAACGGGATTCCCCGTATTGGGAATAACCTGTACGGCTCGATCATCCCACAACTCGATCATATCCATATCCTTGGCATTGGTTACTTCCAGATCGGGCAAACCGTGTTTCTTAAGCCATGCTTTTATCGGCGGTATGGCCACTTCAGGATCAGCGGCTCTGGCGGTTACGATCTTGACCGTATATCCCATACCGACCCATACCTTAAGTCGTTTGACCATATTCGGCACGGGTTTACCGATGTGCTCGAAACCTTGCCACGGCTCAGCCATGGCCAATGTGCCATCGAGGTCTACCCCAATCCACTGTTTTTCCTCAGCGTTTTCGCCGAATTTATTTTCGTCCGTCACGGGAAGACCTTGTGCGTAGGGAACTCTAACCTTTGGTGTGGACGAGAAGAGATATTTTAGGGCTTGGAACACAATGAAATCATAATCAGTTGCTTTATCCTAGGTGTTGCCATGCGTTGGGCAAGTCCTTTCATTAATTCCATGACTACTATATTACCATTCGTAGAATTCCCTGCAGGCGCCCAAGCTCTTCCTTGGTTGGCGGCGTTGTGGGTGGGAGTATGGTCATTGAGGCCTGTTGCTGCATTTATACATGAACTTGGACATGCCCTTCCCGCATTGGCTTTTACTAAAGCTGAAGTGGAGGTCCGTATTGGGGAGTCATTCGCGAAACCCTTGACGAATGCAGGGCGCTTGGGATTCGCTTGTTCTTTTCGCTCAAGCTTCACGGGTTTCACCGGATACCCACGGGAAACGCTTAGCAAAGCGGCTTTATCATGCATCATTATTGGTGGTCCGATAGCATCGGGTGTGGCCTGTGGGTTAGGCGTTTTAGGAACGTTATCCATGACCGATCCAATTTGGTGGCGTATTTCGTCGGCCGCGTTTTTGTGCGCTAACGGCATCATGTTTCTTCGATCAGCGATACCGGTGACTTTGCGACCGACAGAACAATTTCCCGAGGGACCTCCAAGCGACGGCCTAGACCTTTGGCAAACGCTTAGAGGAATAAGAAACTAATCCTCGGATTGAGGTACAGCCCCAAACTGACTGTCGTAGAGTGTCCTATACAAATCACATTCGCGATGAAGCTTCTCGTGAGAACCATCCGCAATGATACGCCCCTGATCCATGACCAGAATTCGGTGAGCCAACTTCAGTGAACTGAACCGGTGGGCGATAAGCAAAGTCGTCTTCCCCTCGATCAGTTTGGCCATGGCGTCTCGTATTTTGTCTTCGCTTTCGGCATCCAGAGCCGAAGTCGCTTCGTCGAATACAAGAATAGGGGCGTTTTTCAAAAAAGCACGAGCAAGGGCTATTCGTTGAAGCTGGCCTCCCGACAAACGACTACCATCCTCTCCTAGACGCTCGTCGTAGCCATGGCGAAACTCCTTTATGAATTCATCGGCATAAGCCAACCCGCAAACCTGTTCCACTTCTGAGTCGCTGTGGTCAGTTTGACCCATAAATACATTCTCGCGGACGGTGGCGTCAAAAAGGAATGGTCGCTGAGGAACAAGGGCCACCGACTCTCGCAAGTCTCTTAAGCTGAATTTACGCAAGTCGACTCCATCCAAAAGCACTTTACCCTCCGATGGGTCGTAGAAGCGAGGTAGCAAGCCAGCAAGGGTGCTCTTTCCTCCACCACTAGGACCTACCAGCGCTACCGTCTCGCCTGCTTTTAAGGAAAGATTTAAGTTAGCGACTGCCGGAATGCATTCGGAGTCACCGTCACTATTATCATAAGAATAAGAAACCCCCTCGAATGTGATTTCACCTCGCACATCATCCATGTCGCAGGGAACGGATGGTGACGCGATCGTCTCGGGGACGTCAAGAATGTCGTCCAATCGATCAAGCGAGGCCAAGGCCTGCTTGATTTGGTTATGAATACCACCTAGTTTTTTGACTGGCTCATAGGACATGTAGAGGGCCACGATCACCGGGATCACCGCATCCAAATGAACACCTTTTCGTGAAGCTTGAAAGATTGCCGCAGAAACACCGACTGCAGTGATTACCTCGATGAGCGGAGTAAGCAAGTTGGCGTATTTAACGACTTTCATTCGGGCCATAAAAAAGTCTTCCGATGACTTTCTGAAGCGATTGCGTTCACGGTCTTCCAAGTTGAAAGCTCTTACCTCACGAGCAGCAGACAGGTTTTCGCTGAGAACAGCAGTCATGCTTCCTGCCTGTTCCTGCATCAGAAGAGCTCGTTTCATGAGCATGTTTCCAATTCGCCGGACGGGAAAGACGCAGAGAGGAATGACAACCAAAGAGAGGAGGACAAAAGCGAGGTTCTCGTCTTTTAGGGCCATGAACAGGAGGGCAGACATAGCACCTATAAAGGTTACGGGTTGCTTGACTATCTCGTTACCGACTTGCAGGACAATTGCTTGCAGTTGAGCAGTATCGCCCATAACTCTACTAAGAAGATCTCCTTCCCGATTCCTATGATGGAAAGCCAAGGGAAGACGCTGTAGTTTGTCGAAAACTTGCAAGCGTATTCTTTCCAAAACCTTGACCCCGCAATAATTGATTAGGTAGACGTTGAAATATCCACTTAAGCCTCGAACGGCAAAGACGGCGGGAAACCATGAGACGTACAAGACCAAAGTCCATAATTCCACTCCCACGTTTTCGTCGCTACGAGGAAAAATCCTGGGGAAAACCTGATCGATCATATAGGGCAAGCCGAAACCACTAGCCGCCCCATAGATAATACCACACAGCAAGGCACCTGCAAAAGCCAACCAATGCGGGCGCAGAAACTTGAAATATGGGAAAAGTCGCTTCAAGATTGGCCGTGAAGTTCTACCGCATCATCATAAGCCTAAAGATTCACATTGAGTGTTTTCGTAACAGACAAAGGAATGGCTTGTATATTTTCGATTACCTTGCGGTTCTTTCCTTCGCCCACTTTCACGGTGTATTTTCCCTTGGCGAATACCTTCGGGCGAAAGACCTTTCCATTTACTCGGATGGTATAGGTGACCTCGTCGCTTTTTTCCTCCACAACCTGCACGACCTGGTTGGCTTCATTGATCTTGAGCGCAGGAAGATAAGCGACTGCCTTTCGGGAATAGTTGTCAAGTTGGTTGAAAGTGAAGGGCCAACCGGGATAAGGTTTGGCATTCTTGTCTGAGACGTCGACGTTTCGAGGCCAGCAAACGAAGGTAACGTCGCGAGACTTCTTGTCGATTCTGACGACTCCGAAACCTGCTGCGCGAGTGGTCAGTTTATCTCCGGATTTTTCGGGAGTGGGATTAGCTACTGCGATAGCCGTGACCTTGTTGTTGAATCCGTCCAAGTGGTCTCCAAGGATAGGATGTTGACCGAGTTCGCGGTTCTTGCCTGGTTCCAGTGGTTTCCACCAGCGAAGATACAGGTTGGCGATGGAAGGTACGCAAAAGGAATAAATAGAGTCGCGCCACTCGTCGATTCCGTGATGAAAAACCGTAGCGAGGTGCTGATCCCCTGCATAATGAAAGGCAAATGCCTTGCGGAGAGCGCCTATCGCCTTGTTGCGTCCGGTTTGAGGCCAACCATTGGAATCGAGGTCGGCATGGAGTCTCCCGCCAATCCTTCCGTGAATGTGAGCGCCGCCACAAAAGATAGTCTGGGAAAGAGCCGCCTTGAAATCAGCATTAGTCCAATCCTGACCCCATTCTTCGAGAAATTTCAACTGGCGTTGGCCCAAAAGAATTGCTTCCGGGACGTCGACGGATTTCGGATCGTACTCCGGGTTCCGAATATGGTCGGGGCGTGGTCCTTGCTTGGGAATCATTCCAGCGGGACCGGTCTTGAACTTGCGGTCCTCGATTATGGCGAAACTTACGCGACCCCAATTCAGTTCAGTGAAATAAGTACCGATTCCGCGTCCGATCAGCGCGGGATCGTAGGGATCGGGCAGATGGCTGGTCTGAGCGCGCTCCACCTCCTTCACGTATTCCACAGGCATTACGTACCCTCCGTCGGAAGCTCCGGGAAGAGTGGACTTCTTTCCATTATGCCCCCAAAGGTTCGGCTGCCCGACATCATGATCGTCGGGGATTGTAACAGTCGGATAGTCCTTGATCACCTCTCCGAAGTCGCGACCGAATTTCAACCAGGCGGCGTAGTGGCGCCGATGGTCGTACACTTGGTCTCCCGAAAAGAAAAGAAGGTCGGGATTTAACTTCTTTATATTGGATACGAGATCGTCCTTTGGAATATTCCCTCCATGTCCGGCGTTGATGGAGTTGCCCGTAAAACCGACTACCACGATCTCACGCTTGTCCACCGGATTTTTCCTGATCGTTCCTTCATAGCTGGCTTTTTCTCCATGGCGAACACGATAAGGCGTGCTATCTTGATCATTCCATTTTTCCACTCGGAAGGGTGCCGTCCATCCACGCTCGATAACTTTGGCTTCGGCTACCTGCTTCCATTGGCCATCTGTATTTACCTCAAGCCTTGCGGTTCGAGCTTCACCGTCCTTGAGGGGATAGAGTTGAGCCGTAAGCTTGAGCGTATTCTCATGAACGGTGTAGAGAGCAAAGCAAATGACCTTGTCTCGAGAAACCTCGGGAATAGCCAAGGCATCGACTCTCTTCTTCTTTTGAGCCAAAGAAGAATTCACCAAAGCGAAGGAGGCAAACGTTAACGTAAAGAAGCGGAACAAATATAGAATTTTCATAAAGTAATGTAAAAGGGTAAACCATAGATCTCCTTCAGTCGAGGCTAAGCCGGGACTCTTTGCTATTGAAGAAAACAATCTTAACCTCTTTAAATTAAATACCATTGGGGCCGTTAGCTCAGCTGGTTAGAGCGCATGCTTCACACGCATGAGGTCACAGGTTCGAGTCCTGTACGGCCCACCATTTGGGAAATAGCTGAAACTCTGGACAATTAAGCGTGAAGGAGTTTAAGCGTACTCTTCTTTTGTTTCCTTTCCGGTGACCTTGCTATCCGCTTAATCCAATGATCGACGTAATTGCATGGTTTTTCTTGTTTTCCATCCATTCGGTTATTCTATTCTGATCGTTCATGGTTTTGATCATTTCAGAAATTTTCTGTCCAGATTGTCTGGCGGCGGGAGTTAAGAGTTGTGAAGCATCCTGCTGAAAAACAAAGCGCTTCGGACGACGGAGGCGATGCAGAACGGGTGTCGCTCGAAGTCTATCAACTGAACGCCAAGTGGGACAACTAGGTAATAACATGAACATCCTGAAACTAAACGTGGCGGTCTTCTCGTCGCTTATCTTTCTTGTCTTTTCAGTCGTCGATACGGCTGCAGGAGGCGACTACGCTGACGGCAAACTAGGCAAGGCGCTGATCCTCGACGGCAGCTCGCACACCGTCAAGATCCCGCACTACGCCGAACTCAAGCCGGACAAGGCGATCACGATCTCCGCGTGGGTAAAGCCGAAACAAGTCACCACGGGTTGGTTGTGGCAAGAAATCTATAGAAAAGAAGATGGGAACGCCAGGTCTCTCCTGGCGCTTGGTCAGTATAAGAAGAAGCACTGCCTCTGTTTTGGACTGGGCATCGGAGGGAAGTATATCGACTACGGGGCGCCGCTTGCGGCTTCGAAACTGATGGACGGGAAATGGCACTTGGTTTGTGGAACATATGACGGAAAAGCCATCACCTTGTACGCCGACGGGGTAGAGATCGGGAGCACGAAAGTCAGTGGCAAAATAGACATCGCAGGGGATGCTCCTGCATTTATCGGTTCGCACAAGGCATTGAATGAATTCTTCATGGGCGGTGTCGATGACATGCGCGTCTATAACCGCGCCTTGTCCAAAGGCGAAATCAAGAAGATGGCCCTGGCTGACGGAAAGGGCACCGTCGACGGCATCGTGGGCTGGTGGAAACTTGACGGAGACCTGAAAAACAGCGCCGCCAAGACGGCAACCGGATCGGTGGCGCAATTTCGTGGTGTCGACAGGAAGTGGAAGGCTACGCCCTTCAGCCTTGCCGGGGCGCGGCTAGATATCCGTGCCGCTGGTAAGGCGGCGGTTCGCGTCACGATCCGGCCGATCGATTCCAAACAGGAGTTTACTTACACGCCTGCTTTGATTGAGCGTGAATATCCCGAGCCGGTCATCACGCTACGGAACCTCGATTCGAACTTTAAACCACGCAAAGAAAAGGTGGGTCATTTAACCGTCGAGGTGACGGCTAAACCACTCACCTTGTTAGTCACAACGTCGGACAATAAGCCCGTGCAGAAGATCACCTTTGCGCCCGATGGGAAAATGTCCTTCGCCCTGGACGGCCATCCGGTTCTGGGTCTGGGCGAAGGCGGCCCGAAGCAGAGCGGCAAGTGGCAGGACGACGAAGTTGAGTTCGATCGACGCGGTCGGGCTCACGTTCTGCAACCTCGCTATGACACGATGGCCTATGGCTCACGAAATCCTGTGGCGCTCCTCGCTGGAACGGGCGGCTGGGGATTATTTGTTGCGGCGCCCTGGGGCGACGTTGATCTGACCTCCAAAAAAACTGGAACCTTTACACCTGCAATCCCTATTGAACCGGGCACCGTGGTTTCCCGCAGGCAGCAGCGGCAGGGTCGCATCGGCTTGCCTCCACCCGGTTGGAAAACGGACGTCTACGACGTATTTGTCTTTGATGCGCACGAGCCGGCCAAGTTCATGAAAGACGTTTCAACGATCTCGGGCCCGGCCGTCCTGCCGCCCCGTTGGGCGATGGGTTACATGCAATCGCACCGGACACTGGAAGATGACGCCCAGATCGTCGGCATCCTGGATACCTTTCGTAAAAAACAGATCCCGGTCGACGCCGTAATCTACCTCGGCACCGGCTTCACGCCGCGGGGTTGGAATACGAATCAGCCCTCGTTCGAATTCAATCGCGGTGTGTTTAAGCACGAACCCAAGGACGTGCTCTCCGACCTGCACGCCCGCCATGCCAAAGTCGTCGTCCACATGATCCCATGGGATCGGGACCGTCTGGAAAAACTGCACGGATCCATCCCGCCCAAATCCGGCGAGACGGTCGACAGCCACCACATCGCTGCTTATTGGAAAGAGCATAACGCGCTGGTCGACACCGGCGTCGATGCGTGGTGGCCCGACGAGGGTGACTGGTTCAGCTTCCACGAGCGCATGAAGCGCCATCAGCTCTATTACGAAGGCCCCCTCTCCAAAACACCGAACGTTCGCCCCTGGTCTCTGCATCGCAACGGCCATCTGGGCGTGGCGCGTTACGGCGGGTGGATCTGGTCGGGCGATACGCACGCTTCGTTCAAAACCCTCGAAGCGCAAATTGCCGTGGGCATCAACCACTCGCTGAGCCTTTCACCCTTCTGGGGNTCGGACATCGGCGGNTTCTATCCCACGNAGGATCTGACNGGTGAGCTCTACGCCCGNTGGTTTCAGTTCGCTGCCTTTACCTCATCNTTCCGNGGACACGGCCGAACCTGGCAGATGCGACTGCCNTGGGGCTGGGGCCTGGACAAAATGGGGCCGAAAGAGAGCGGGACTCCNCCCTTGGAATCGGANCTGAANAATCCCAAGATCGAACCGATCGCCAANAAATANGCNGAACTGCGCTACCAACTGCTGAGCTACAACTACACGCTGGCTTGGGAAGCNCGGNCNACGGGNATGCCCATGATGCGNTCGATGTGGNTGCACCACCCCACTGATCCCAAGGTTCGAAGCATCGGCGATCAATACCTCTGGGGCCGNGACCTGCTCATCGCACCGGTGTACAAAAAAGGCGCGANGACCCGAGACGTCTATCTTCCCGCAGGCAAATGGTANGACTGGTGGACNGGCAANNCCGAGACCGGCGGCCGCACCGTGCAGCGCGCCGTGGATCTGGCNACGATGCCGATCTATGTTCGCGCCGGCGCGATCGTGCCGGTCGACCCCATCCGTCAATACACCGGNCAAAAGNTCNACGAGCCCACGACGCTCAAGATNTACCGNGGNNCCNACGGNAANTACACGCTGTACGACGACGACGGCATNAGNCTCAGTTACCTCNAAGGNGATTCAGTNCAGACGCTGATCAAGTGGGACGACGCGGCCAAAAAGCTGAGCCTCGAGCCGGAGTCAAAGCAGACGGCCACGCGCACGTTCCAGGTTGAACTTATTCCTGATGGCGTGTCCAAAGAGATTCAATACACGGGTCAACGTGTCGATCTGAAATTCTAATAAGACACGAGGACCATCATGAAATCATTCACTCAGATCCAACGTACAGCATGGCCACTGACCGCCCTGCTTCTGCTCATGGTCAGCAACGTCTTTGCCGCAGACCCGCCGAACGTTGTCTTCATCCTCAGTGACGATACAGGGGTGGAACGTCTGGCCAGGTGCGACCGCGTGATTCGCGGGGGAGACATGCATGCGAGTCATTGACTCACATACCGAAGGTGCACCGACGCGCGTGATCGTCGATGGCGGGCCAGGGCTTGGCGCTGGTTCCTTACGAGAGCGACTCGAGAGATTTCGAGATCGCGCTGACTCCTGTCGACGGTTTGCGATTAGCGAACCGCGTGGTTCAGACGCAGTGGTTGGCGCTTTGCTCTGCGAACCTGTCGATGAGGCATGTGCAGCCGGGGTAATCTTCTTCAACAACACGGGCTATCTGAACATGTGTGGGCATGGAGCCATGGGCGTTGCCGTGACGCTAGCCTACCTTGGCCGAATCGGCCCAGGGATTCACCGGCTGGAAACACCTGTGGGTGTCGTTCAAGTAGAACTTCTCAGTCCGAATGAAGTCGCGATTGAGAATGTTCCTAGCTACCGACACCGAGCCAAGGTTGCCATTGATGTGCCTGGACTCGGAGCGGTCACGGGCGACATTGCGTGGGGGGGCAACTGGTTCTTTCTCGTCGAACAATCACCTGTGCCGCTGGTGATGGAAAGCTTACGCCAGTTAGACGACGCAGCCCGCCGCGTTCGAGCAGAACTAGAGCGCCGAGAAATCACGGGTAGCGACGGCGGATTGATCGACCACATCGAGTTCTTTGGGCCACCAAACGCAGCGGATGCCAACAGCCGAAATTTCGTTTACTGTCCTGGCGGAGCCTATGACCGATCGCCTTGCGGAACCGGCACGAGTGCAAAACTGGCCTGTCTTGCGGCCGACGGCAAGCTCGCACCCGGAGAGCTTTGGGTCCAAGAGAGTATCATTGGCAGTCGATTCTCGGCGAGCTATCGCACCGACGAATCGGGGCAGATCATTCCGCGAATCACGGGCCGTGCTTATGTCTGCAGCGAAGCCACACTCATCCAGCAGCCAGATGATCCTTACGCCCATGGAATCGCATGAAACAGGCATTAGACGGTGAACGCGTGATCGTTGTTGGTGCCGGAATCATAGGCATCGCCTGCGCACACTATTTGTCGAAAGCTGGTTTCTCTGTAGCCGTCATCGACCGGGGAACGATTGCTGGTGCTTGCTCGCAAGCCAACTGCGGCTATATCTGTCCGAGTCACGTTCTGCCGCTGACGGAACCCGATGCAATCGGCGTTGCACTCAAATCGCTGCTAAACCGCAACGCTCCATTTCGCGTCAAACCAAGTTTTCGACCGGCGTTTTGGAACTGGATGTGGCAGTTTACTAGGCGTTGCAATCATCGCCAAATGCTGTGGGCGGGAGCACACCTCAAAGCCATCCTCGATTCTTCGCTTGTCGAGTATCGTCAGCTGATTTCCGCTGAAAAATTCGATTGTGAATGGAAAGAAAACGGCCTGCTGTATGTGCTGCAGTCCGAAGCTGGCATGGAAAAGTTCGCCAAAATGGATCGCATGCTCACGGAGCACTTTGGGGTGACCGCTGAGCGTGTCGAAGGCAACGACTTGCCGGCGCTTGAACCAGCACTCAAGTCTGGATTAGCNGGNGCATTTCACTACAAGAACGATGTGTCGGTCCGACCCGATCTGCTGAATGTCGCTTGGACCGACAGTCTGCAAGAATCTNGCGTCGAATTCATTGAAAACTGCCAACTGCTTGATGTCGTCAAGGCCCATGGTCAGATCACGCATTTAGAAACCTCGCAGGGCGAGCTGAGTGCCGACCGATTCATCTTTGCGACCGGAGCCTGGGCTGCTCAGCTATCGGCGATGCTCGAATGCCGGATTCCGATCCAGCCAGGCAAAGGCTATTCGGTTACGATGTCACGCCCTGACCCTTGCCCTCGACATCCGATCTTGTTCCCTGAGCATAAAGTCGGTGTATCACCGTTCGAGCAAGGCTATCGTCTCGGGTCGATGATGGAATTCGTTGGCTATGATTCGTCCATTCCTGCTCGACGTATCAAGCAACTTCGCCAATCGGCCGAGCCCTATCTGATTGCGCCCTTTACTGAAACGGAGCACCAACGCTGGTATGGATGGCGTCCCATGACGTGGGATAGCCTGCCCATCATTGGGCGAACTCCAAGGCTGTCAAACGCCTATCTTGCAACGGGCCACAACATGCTCGGGCTGAGTCTCGCCACTGCGACAGGCAAACTCATTGCCGAAATTATTCAAGATCAACCAACGCACATCGATGCAACCGCGTTTTCTCCAGATCGTTTTTATTCAGGCAATTCATAAGCGATGCCCCGGGCGATAAGCAACCAGGGGCCACCCTCTCCTTGCCCCCGCCCATGGTCTCGCATAGGATGACAGTTCATTCATATATTGAGGGTCTTACTGATGATTTTTGGGTCGCGCACCCCAGCCTTTTTCTTTGTTCTCTTCGTTGTTGGCATACTCATTTCCCGTCCTGATTTCGGAGTCTTCGAACCTGCGTCAGCAGATCCCTTCCTCGATCACCGCGAACTCCTTGAAGCCCAGAGCTTTTGGGACAACCGCGATTTCGAGTGGTTTGAGAACAACATCCCTTTTCTCGATACGCCCGACGCGGAGATCAACACCACCTACTACTATCGCTGGGAACTGGTCAGCAAGCACCTGACCTACGGTTCGCCCACCACCGGGTACTTATGGACCGAGTTCATCAACCGTCCCTTCTGGTCGGGCGCCTACGGGGGCATCTCCTGTCCGTCCGGCCACCAGTTCTATGAAGTGCGCTGGTTGCACAACCCGCGCTACAGTCGTGACTTTGCCCGCTATTGGTTCCGCACTCCGGGCGCGCAGCCGCGGAGGTATTCGGCCTGGATGGCGGACTCCGCCTGGGCAACTCACCTCGTGCATCCGAATAAGGCATTCCTCGCTGACCTGCTTCCGGACCTCGAGAAGAACTTTGACGGTTGGACACGCAGGTCGTGGGTGCCCGAAGCGGGCCTCTTTTGGCAGGTTGGTCACGACGACGGCATGGAATTCAACATCGCCAGCCGGCAAACGAAGAACATTCTCTCCGGCGCGCCAAGTTACCGCCCCAGTTTCAACAGCTACATGTGGGCTGACGCCCGTGCCTTGGCCAAGATCGCCCGGCTTACCGGCGATTTCGGAAAGGCAAAAACGTACCAAGCCAAAGCCGACGCGCTGAAGCAGCAACTACAGAAAAAGCTCTGGGATCCGAAGCGCGAGTTCTTCTTCCCGATGTTCCGTAACGATGAGGAAGACAAGGAGGGCAACCGCATAAAGAAAAACACCTTGATCTACCAGAGTGGAAAGTTCGCGGGCAGCGATCACGGCCGCGAGGAGGCCGGCTATGTACCATGGTGCTTCAAGCTCCCCGACCCGGGATACGAGGCGGCATGGAAAGTTCTCATGGATCCCGACTACTTTTATTCCGAATTTGGCCCGACCACGGTGGAGCGAAACGACCCGCTCTTCCTCCTGTCAAAGGGTTGCTGTTGGTGGAGCGGGCAATCCTGGCCCTTTGCCACCACCCAGACCCTCAAGGGTCTCGCCAACCTCCTTCACCACTATGAACAGAGCCACGTCAGCCGCGCTGACTACTACAAACTGCTGCGCAACTACGCCCTCTCACAACGCAAAAACGGGAAGCCCTACATCGCAGAGGCGCTCCATCCCGACACCGGTTCGTGGGCCGGGCACGACATGTACTATCGCAGCGAGCACTACTTTCACTCCGGCTTCGTTGATCTTGTCATCACCGGACTGGCCGGGCTTATCGTCGAGGACGGCGACACCCTTACCGTTGATCCACTCATCCCGGCGGACTGGGCGTACTTCGCCCTGGACCAGATTCCCTACCGCGGCCACCGCGTATCGATCGTTTGGGACAAGACCGGCAAGCGCTACGGCCGAGGTGCCGGACTGCAGGTACTGGTTGATGGTCAAAAGCTCGCCTCTTCACCCACTCTAAAAAAGCTTACCGCCAAGATGCCGCCCGCCAAAGAGGTGCCACTCGATCCGCGTCGTGAGGTCAACTTCGCCGTCAACAACGACGGAAACTATTTCCCGCGCTTCACCGCCTCGCACACCGGACCGAAGTCCTTCCTCGCCTTCATCAACGATGGCAATACGGCTTGGTATCACCTCAAGCCTCCGCTGCGCTGGACCAGTGCCGGTTCCCCGAATGAGAGCGATTGGGTGGCGGTCGACCTGGGGATGTCCCGACCTGTCACGCAGGTGAAACTCTTCCTCCTCGATGACGGCGAAGGCCAACCGGTCGCCGCACCCCATGAGATCGTCCTCGAATACTCCAAAGGCGACGCATCATGGAAATCCGTTCCCAACCAGAAGGCCAGCCCGGAAAAACCTGTCGGTCGGCGGCCGTTTACGGTCGGCTTCCCTGAGATCCAGGCGCAAAAACTGCGAGCTGTGTTTAAACATGCGGAAGGAAAACGCT